>CAXTUQ010000267.1:0-7915 GCA_964247405.1 uncultured Acetobacteraceae bacterium | reverse complement strand
CGTTCCGGCCCGACCCGCGCCGCGAGGCGCAGGTAGGCGAGGAAGCCCAGGAGGGACGCGACCGCCGCCAGGTAGGCCAGCGCGCCGAGGTAGGCCGGCGTCAAGGCCGGGGCGACCGGGCCGCCGCGCAGGAGCGCGACCCCGGCCAGCAGGGCGCTGCCCCAGGCCATGCCGCGCGCCATGGCGTTGGGCAGGTCAGCGCCCCCCGCCGTCGCCCGGCGTACGGCGAAGTTGCCCAGCGAGAACAGCAGCGTGCCCCCGAGCGCCTCGGCGATCCCCAGCGCCGCGCCTGCGCCGGCTTGGCCAAGCTGGTCGGCGAACAGCAAGGCGACGCCCGCCGTGCCCAAGGCCGCCCCCGCCAGCACGCGCCGCGACGGGCGCCGGCCTTCGAGCAGCCAGGCCAGCAGCGCGTTGAAGGCCACCGCCGTGCTGAACACCACGGACACCACGCCGCTCGGCACCGAGGCTTCGGCGGCGTAGAACAGCAGGAAGTTGCAGCTGAACAGGCACGCCCCCATCGCGGCGAGCCAGCGGTGCTGCGCGGGGCGGGCGCGGCGCAGCCGTCCCGACAGGCCCAGCCCCGCCCACAGCAGGGCGGCGGCGAGCAGGAAGCGCCACAGCACGGAGGACGCGGGCGGCACCGGGCCGAGCTGCAGCCGGATGGCGTACCAGCTCAGGCCCCAGGCCAGGACCACGGCGGCGAACAGGAGGGCGTCTTGGGATCCGGGCGCGCGGGGGTGCATGCCATCCAATCTGGCCCGCGTCGCGCGCGGCGGATGCCACGGAACTGCGGCGGCCTGTCGCGTGCTTGCTGTTCGTTGCGTGTCGCCGCGGCGCGGCGCTTGCCGCCGGCCGCGGCTTCGGGTCCCATGCGCGCCGGGAGCGACCTGCGATGACGCGCTTGAGCGGCCACACCGTATTCGACCACCTCGCCGGCGCTGGCGTGCCGCTGAGCGCGTCCGCGGTGCTGGCTGACGGTCTCGCCGCGGCCGTGTGGGACCGCGACACGGGCACCACGGCGCGCTACGAGCACCCAGGCCACCACACGCTCAGCCTCTACGTGAGCGGGGGCGAGGGCTACGCGCGCCGGGTGGGCCGCGGCCTGCTGCCGAGCCTGGGCAGCGGCAGCCTGTGCGTGATGCCGCGGGGCGCCACGAGCGACTGGGAGTTCACCGGCGCGGTCCGCCTGTTCCATTTCTACGTCTCGCATCGGGCGTTCGAGCGCGCGATCGCCGAGACGCTGGACGCCGACCCGACGCGGGTGCGCCTGCGCGAGGCCACCTACGTCCGCGACCCCGTGCTGGAGGGCATGGTGCGCGGGGCCTTGCTGCCGCTGCGCTGGGACGAGCCGGCCGAGCGCGTGGCCCTGGGCCACGCCGGGCACGCGCTGGTGGCCCTGCTTGCCGCGCGCATGACGGACCGCCTTCCCCGCGCGCCAGCCCGCGGAGGCCTTGCCGCAGCGGCGCTGCGCCGGGTGGCGGAACTGGTCGAGGCGCGGCTCGCGGACCCGCTCGCCGTGGAGGATCTCGCCGCGGCGGCGGGGCTGAGCGCGTTCCACTTCGCGCGCGCCTTCAAGCAGGCCACGGGCGACACCCCGCACCGCTTCGTGCTGCGCCGCCGGCTGGAGCGCGCCAAGCAGGCGCTCGCGTGCGGCGAGCCGCCGGCCCAGGTGGCGGCCGCATGCGGCTTCAGCAGCCAAAGCCATTTCGGCGCGCGCTTCCGCGAAGCGACGGGCCTCACCCCCGGCCGCTACGCGCGCGTGCTCGGCCGCTGACCGCGCCCGCCGCGTCCCATGCCCGCCTGCCCCAGCACCTTGGCCAGTTCCGGCGAAGCCGAGAAGCTGGGCCGAACCTGAGTTGATAGGGCCTCTGCAATGCTCGACCACGTGTCCATTACCGTTTCCAGCCTGTCGCGCGCCGCCCCGTTCTGGGACGCGGTCATGGCCGCCCTCGGCGTGCCTTGCGTCGCGCGCCGCGACGGCATGATCGGCTACGGCGCACGCAACAGGCCGGGGGACGACGGGCACACCTACCTGAGCGTCCGCGAGTCCACCGGCGCGGTTGTCGCCGACAACCGGCACTGGTGCTTCCGCGCTCCGGGCCGTGTGGCCGTCGAGGCTTTCCACGCGGCAGGGTTTGCCAATGGTGGACGCTGCGACGGGGCGCCCGGCCTGCGGCCCGACTACCACCCGGCCTACTACGCCGCGTTCCTGCTCGATCCCGACGGCAACCGCGTCGAGGCCGTGTGCCACCGGATCGACGCCGCAGGCTTAGGCCGACCCGACCGGTCCCGGACGTCGTCCTCCAACGCGCGCCGCCGGGACGAGCGGCGTTTGGTGGCCGGCGGTGCCGATGATGCCCGCCCTCCGCGTCGGCGGCGACCACCGCGATCCCGAGACGGCCTGTCCGTTCTGGTCATCACGCATGACACGGTGGCCGCAGCAGCGATGGCGGACCCGGCGACGGCATTGCCGCGCATGGTGTCGATTGCGGCGGAACGGTAGTGTTCCCCCATGCTCGATGCTGCTTTCTGGATTCTGGGCATAACGGTCGCAGCCGGCCTGGCGCTCGGCTGCTTCTACTTGCAGGAGCGGCCGATCCGGGGTTCGGCGCGGTGGGTCAGCGTCGGGCATGGACTGCTGGGCGTCGCCGGATCGACGTTGTTCTTCGCGTCGGTGGCAGCCGGCGCACCCGACAGGAGCGGCGTGGGCCAAGCTGCCACGACCTTGCTGATCGGTACTCTGATCGGGGCTGCCGTGATGGTGGTCGCTCAAGTCCGCCGACGCCCGCCGTCAGGCCTGGTGGTGGCGGTGCATGCGACGTTGGGGGTGGCCGGATACGTCATCCTCGCGGCTTATGCCTCCACGCCTCCATAGCTGGTCGGGACCGGCCGTTGCGGCAAAGCCCCGCCGGGCGCTCTCGTCACCGCCCTTCCCGGCCAACGCGGGCCAGCATCCCGGAACCCGGCAAGGGGCAGCGCCGGACGTGCTATGCCGCGTTCCATGAGCACACCCGAGACGACCACGCCCGCCGCCTTCACGCCCGGAGAGCGCGACTACGTACGCCGCGAGCTCGACCGGTTCTTCTCGACCTTGCCGAGCGTCGCCGACGGCTTCCAGCTCCGGACATGGCGCGGCGGCGCGCAGGCGGGCCAGCCCAAGGTGCCGCTGGCGGCCAAAGGCCTGCTCGAACGTGGGCTGATGCGCCTCCAAGCGGCGCCCTGGCCGCCGCGCCTGTTCTTCACCGAGGCGGGCATCCTGGCGTTGCGGGCCATGATGGCCGACCGGCGCTTCGCCAACCCCGCGACGTTTGCGCACGTGCGCCGGGAACTCGGCCTCGACCCAGGGCCGGAGGAGGCTTAGCCCGGGTCCCGTCGCCCAGACCTCTCCGAAACGGCGCTCCCTGCCCTGTTCTGCCCTCGAACAGATGTGTTGCGCTCAATCCGGAAGTGGCCTTGGCCACGCACCCCAACACCGGCGAACATGCGGCGGGTGCAGCGCCCCGCCTATCCCGATCGCCCATGCAGGAAGGCTGAGGACACACGACGGCCGGAGCGGGCGGATGTGCTTCGCGTGCTGGTTGTTTCCGAGGTCGTAAGGCCAAGGTATCAGCCCGCCGCCAACCTAGGAGTTCACATGGCCCGCAAGCCGAAGACCCAGCCCAGCCCTGACGACGCCGCGGCCGCTCCGGTGCTGAAACCCGCCGCGCCGGACGAAGTTGCCGCCCCGGCACACCGGGGCCGCAAGGCCAGGGCTGCCGCGCTGTCGTTCGCGTCGCCTCCGGCAGCCGACGTTGGCAGTCCGGCCCTGGACGCCGCCGGAGCTGATGCTTCCAAAGCCGGTTCGGCCAAAGTGCTGGGCCGCAAGGGGCCAAGCCGCAAGCCGAGGCAGGCGGCGAGCGCGGAGGCCGCCCCGTCGATCCAGGACGGCGCCGCGGAGCCGCAGGGCCAAGCGCCCGGCCAGCCCGAAGCCGAAGCGAGCTTGGACCCGGCCGAGGCTGATGCGCCCGCGGCTGCCGCGGCGTCGCAGGTCGAAGCTGCTGCGGACAGCGATCCCGTCCAGCCGGACCGTGATCTCGTCAGCCCGGCCCACGGAGCGGCCCAGTCCGTCCCCGAGGCGGGAGCGTCCACGTCAGCAAGGCCGGCGGCACACTGGGACCGCGCCGCGGACACGGTGCGGTTCGACTGGCCCGCCATCGAGCGCACAGCCGCTCAGGAGGGCCCGAACCAGGGCATGGCCAAGCTGCTGGTCGCCGCACGCGCAGAGGGCGCCAGCTCGCGCTGGCCGTTGTAGGACGCGTTCCGGTTCGTCCGTTCAGGCGGAGAACGGAATGCCAGGCCAGGAATTCGTCCCATACGCTTAGCCCCAACACTGTTCACTTAGGCAAAAATTCTGTTCAGATAAGCTCAGCAACTCCCCAATTTGCAAGCTGCATCAAGCGTCTCAGTTTGAACCGTACTCAACACGAAACGCCTATCTGGACGGTATTGCGCTTAGCCCAACGATAGCACCCGGTCTGCGCCCTCCGGGAAGCACGGCCTCACGCTGCCTGGGTGACGGGCACGCCGGCATTCAGCACCGACCCCGGCGCCTCGCCCGTGGCGAATGGGAAGCCCTCGTCGGCCCAGCCCGCCATGCCGCCGAGCATGAGCTTCACCGGCCGGCCCAGCTGCGCCAGGCGCATCGCCCCGCGGTCGGCCCCGTTGCAGTGCGGGCCTGCGCAGTAAACGACGAACAAGGTCTCCCCCGGCCAGCCCGCCATCCGCTCGGCCGTCATCTCCCGGTGCGGCAGGCTGATCGCGCCCGGCACATGCGCCCGGGCGTAGGCGTCTGGCCCGCGCACGTCCAGCAGCACGAAGCCGGGTGGCAGACCGCCGGCCTGCGTCATGGCCTCATGCACGTCGGCGCAGTCCGTTTCCAGCGACAAGCGGCGGGCGAAGTGGGCATAGGCTTCGGCGGACGCGGCGGCCGATACTTGAGCGACGGGGCTGGGGAGCATGGCAACCTCTCTGTTCTGGTCCGCCCTATCTTGCACCGACCGCCTGGACACTGGTCAGCGGCACGGGTGCCGCTTAGCGTCAAGATCATGCCAAAGCCGCACGGTCCCGCACGGACGCCCCATAACCCGCTCGTCGTCGCAGTTGTTTACGACAGGCTATGCACCTTCGAGTTCGGCTGCGCCGTCGAGGTGTTCGCCCTGCCGCGGCCCGAGATGGGTGAGGGCTGGTATCGCTTCGCCGTAGCTGCGGCGGAGCCGGGTCCGCTGCGGGCCGCCGGTGGCATCACCGTGGGCGTGGACGGCGGCTTGGACCTGCTCGCCGGGGCCGGCACCGTCATCGTGCCGGGCTGGCGCGGGGCGGACGCGCCTGTTCCCGCGGCGTTGTGCGACGCCCTGCACTCGGCGCACGCGGCCGGGGCGCGGGTGCTGTCCCTGTGCTCTGGCGCTTTCGTGCTCGCCGCGGCCGGGCTGCTGGACGGCAAGCGCGCCACCACGCACTGGCGCTACTTCGACGCCCTCGCCACCAGCTACCCCGGCCTGACGCTGGTGCCCGACGTGCTCTACGTGGACGAGGGCAGCGTGCTGACCGCGGCCGGGAGTGCTGCGGGCCTGGACCTGTGCCTGCACCTGATCCGCCGCGACTGGGGGCCGCGCGTGGCCAACCAGGTCGCCCGCCGTCTGGTTGTGCCGCCGCATCGCGAGGGCGGGCAGGCGCAGTACGTAGAGCGTCTCGTGCCCCGCGAGCGGGCTGGCGGCTCGCGGCTGGCCGGCTTGCTGGACCGGGTGCGGGCGGCGCTGGACCAGGACTGGCCGGTGGAGCGGCTTGCGGCCGAGGCCGCGGTCAGCCCGCGTGCGCTGCACAGGCGCTTCCAGGAAGCCAGCGGCACCAGCCCTGGAGCCTGGCTGCTCGCCGAGCGCATGGCGCGGGCACGCGAGCTGCTGGAGGAGGCTGCATTGTCAGTGGACGACGTGGCCGCCGCCTGCGGCTTCGGCACGGCCGCGACCATGCGACACCACTTCCGCACGACCCTGGGTGTCAGCCCGGCCGCCTACCGCGGCCGGTTCAGGGCGGCCGCGTGATGCCGGCGATGATTGGACCGGAGTGTCCGCCAAGGCTTGGTCAGACGGGTAGGAGGAACCATGCCGGAATTTGCAGTCGAGGTCGAAAGTCCGTTGCAGGACGAGGTTGCGGCCCTGCTGCGACAGTCAGACGAGGTGGCAGCTCGCCTCTACCCGGGCGAGTCCCGCCGGCCGATCACCCCGGAGGCTCTGGCACGGCCCGGCGTCCACCTTCTTGTCGCGCGGCAGGAAGCGGCCGTTGGCTGTTGTGCCTTGTTCGACCGCGGCGATGGGACGGCCGAGCTGAAGCGCATGATCGTGGGCGAAGCGTCGCGAGGCCAGGGTGTCGGCGCCGCGCTGCTTGAGGGCGCGGAAGCGGTCGCCAGGCGCATCGGGGCGCATACGGTTGTGTTGGAAGTGGGTGTTCGGAACATGGAAGCGCAGGTCCTGTACAGGCGCGGTGGCTATGGGCCTCGTGAACCCTTTCCGCCCCACCAAGCTTCCCCGATCAGTCTCTTTCTCGAACGCCGCCTTTGAGCACCGCCAGCCCGATTGGCACGGACGTACCTTCCTTCAGGTTCCATTATAGGTTCCAATCGTCGTCACATGGCACGGGGCTGGCACATGATGCTGTCGCATGTTCACGTCGGGGTTTCTGACTTCAGCCGCGCCTTTGCCTTCTACTCGGGCATCATGGAGAAACTCGGTTTTGTCCTGAAGTTCTCGGAACCGGAAAAGTCCTGGGCTGGCTGGATGGAGGAAGGTGTCGCGAGGCCGTTGTTCCTCGTCGGCCGTCCGTTTGACGGTCAAGCTGCCAGTCCAGGAAACGGACAAATGGTCGCGTTGCTCGCACTTGACCGGGGTGCCGTGGATCAAGTTCATGCTTGGGCACTTGAGAACGGAGCGACGGACGAGGGGCGACCGGCTTTGAGGCCGCACTATCATCCCGACTACTATGGAGCGTATTTTCGTGACATGGACGGCAACAAGGTCTGTGTATGCTGCCATGATCCTGTTGCCGAGCTTCCTTCCGATCTGGATTCCAAGTAGGTCCTTGCTGTTCCGTTCAACAACCGACCAAGCGGAACACATGCCCGCTTGCAGCCGGTAAAGCGGACAGCCTGTGGCGGACCATGCTTCACCTGCCGGAGCCATGCACGTCCTGAGCACCGTATCGGAACGGCACGTCTCGCAAGACATCCTCGCGCGTCAGGCCCACGTCGCCCAACAAGCGGTCGTCCAACTCCAGCAGGCGACGGCGATCCGACAAGAACCTTTGCGCCCGCCGGCATTCGTCCTGCTGCGCCGCCAACCAGAGCCGCAGCCGGCTTGCGGGCGAGGCGTTCTCGGTGGGATGACTGTTGGGAAGGTAGAGCGCGAGCGGCATCAGGGGGCCTCTTTCATCGACCGTGTTCCTTCGCGGGTGTTCACGCGCCGGCGGCGACCGGTCGCCTCGTGGCATGACGGCCGACGAGAAGGGTGCCGGCCGCGGCGAGCTGGATGAGGGCTGCGGCTGTGAACAGCAGCGGGACGGCGGCGCCGCCCCCGCCGCGCAGGACACCGAAGGCAGCCGGCGCAAAGGCGTAGGCGGCTTGGCTGCACGCCGTTACCAGCGCCACGGCGCGGGCGGTGTCGGCGGGCGCGAAGTCCTGCTGCACGATCAGCGGCGGCAAGGAGGTGGCGTTGCCCAGCCCCAAGCCGAACAGCACGACGCCTCCCAGCAGCAGGAGCACGCTCGTCCCGTTCGCGTCCAGCAGCACCAGCGAGCCGCAGAGCTGGAGCACGTAGTTGATCGCCAGCGCGCGCCGCCGGTCGGCGCCGGGCGGCAGCAGCCAGCCCATGCCGGTGCGGCCGGCGAT
>CAXTUQ010000266.1:0-7933 GCA_964247405.1 uncultured Acetobacteraceae bacterium | reverse complement strand
CAGGTTGCACAGGGGACTTTCACCCCCAAGCTGCTGGACATGCCCAGCACACAGGTGGCGATGCGCCGCTCAACGCGGGACCGCGTCGAGCTACGCATCGTGTGGCGCGGCGGGGCAGTGACGGAGTTGGAGGTGGGGATCGCGGTCGGCGCGCTGACCTCGCTCGCGCGCGGCGCGGAGATGGAGGCCAGGGTTCTCGACCTGGCGCGGGGCGGCGCGGAGGACGCGGCGGTCGCCGCGCTGCTGACGCAAGAAGGCTTCCGCTCACCGCGGCACGGCCAGGTGCTGGTCAACACGGTCAGGGCCATCCGCCGCCGCCACAGGGTTTTGCAGGCGCCGTCTCGCCCGCGCCACTTCCCAGGTTGGCTGACCGTGTCCCAACTCGCCCAGCAGCTCGGCATCCCGCGGCGCTGGATCGATCAGCGCATCCGCAGCAATGTGATCGTCGCCGGCCCTCACCCGCCCATGAAGCTGCACCTGTTCCCCGATGCTGAAGCGACCGTTGCTGGCTTCCGTAGTCTCAGGGGCGGACAGATCGACCGCTTGCGCTTCAACCACCTTGCAGAGAAACAGGAGCATCAACGTGCGTGATCCTATGACCAGGATCGTGTTTACGACAGCGTCGTCCAGCGCCATCCTGACGCGGCCGTTTTCGTCCCGCCGCGCGCGAATGCGGTGCCCAGCGACACGGCCGATACTGCGCCCACGCAACGGGACGGCCACCTGCAGCGCATTGCCCGGCACGGGTGCATGGCTTGGCAGAACGCGTCTGGCTACAACAAGCGAGCCCGGGTCGAAGCCACCATGAACAGGTGGAAGCAGGTCATCGGCGACGAGTTGCGCGCACACACGGACGAGCGCCGGGCGACCGAGGTGGCCGTCGCCGTCCACGCGCTCAACCGCATGCTCGAACTGGGACGCCCGAGTTACATTCGTATCGCCTGAGGTCAGACGGGGCTGGGGTCAACGCGCCCGCACCTCTGATCCATGCACCACGCTAACACGACCCGCAAGCCATGCCGCTGCCGAAACGAGACGCGCGACAAGGTCGATGTTCCGAGCGAATTCGATGCCAGCGACATGACCAAGGCGAACAAGCTTCGCAGACATCTGAGCTCAAACGGATCACCGGATCGAACGATGGATGCTTGTGATCACATTGAGCTTGCCATCGTGATCACAAGCCGGCAACATAAAAAACGAGCAACCCGGGAATAACCGATGCGACTGGCGTGTGACACGGGCGGGACGTTCACGGATCTCGTAGTCGAGGACGGGGACGAGATCCGGCTCTTCAAATCCCCGACCACGCCGGACGATCCGGTGCGCGGCGTGCTCGACACGCTCGCCTTGGCGGCCGAGCACCACGGGCTCGAGACGTCCGCGTTTCTGGGCCGCGCCGAAATGTTCGTGCACGGCACGACGCGCGCCATCAATGCCATCCTGATCGGCGACACGGCCCGGACCGCCTTCATCACCACGGACGGGCACCCCGACATTCTCGTGATTCGGGAGGGAGGTCGGATCGAACCCTTCAACTTCCGGGTCCCTTATCCCGAACCCTATGTGCCACGCCGCCTCACCTTCATGGTGCCAGAGCGCGTCAACGCGGACGGCAAGATCGTGACGCCGCTCGACGAAGCGGCGGTGCTTGGCGTCATCGAACGACTGCGTGACCTCAACGTTGAGGCCATCGGTGTCTGCCTGCTCTGGTCCATCATGAACGCGGCGCACGAAGTCCGGGTCGGCGAACTCCTGGCCGAGCACCTGCCCGGCGTCCCGGTGTCGCTGTCCCATGTGCTCAATCCCACGCTGCGCGAATACCGCCGCGCCTCCGCCACCGTGATTGATGCCTCCCTCAAGCCGTTGATGTTCGACTACCTTGATCGGTTGACGAATCGGTTGCGCGACGCCGGGTTCGCTGGGCGCACCCTGATGGTGACGTCTCAGGGTGGCGTCATGGACACTGAAGCGGTCGCTCGCGCGCCCATCCACTCGATCAACTCGGGGCCCGCCATGGCGCCCGTCGCGGGGCGCTTCTATGCGGAGCGCGATTTCGGCGACGCGGCCGCGATTGTGGCCGACACGGGCGGCACGAGCTACGATGTAAGCCTCGTGCGCGACGGCCGCATCCCCTGGACGCGCGAGACCTGGCTCGGCCAACGCTTCCGCGGCCACATGACCGGCTTCCCGTCGGTCGACGTCAAGAGCATCGGGGCGGGCGGAGGCTCAATCGCCTGGGTCGACAGCGGTGGCCTCCTGCAGGTCGGCCCGAAGAGCGCCGGCTCGACGCCCGGTCCCGTGGCCTATGGCAAGGGCGGCACGGAGCCGACCGTCACCGACTGCTCGCTCGTCCTCGGCCACATCGACGCCGACTTCTTTCTCGGCGGCGCTATGGCGCTCGACCGCGAGGCGGCCCGGGCGGCGCTCGACGAGAAGGTCGCGTCGAAACTTGGCCTGTCGGTCGAGGGGGCTGCAGCGGCCGTGCTGGCGCTGGCGACGGAAAAGATGATCGGCGCCATCGGCGAGATCACCATCAACCAGGGCATCGATCCGACGTCTGCGGTGTTGATCGGCGGCGGCGGCGCGGCGGGTCTCAACACGGTCGCCATAGGCCGGCGGCTCGGCTGCGTCGGCGTGCTGATCCCGGAAGCGGGCGCCGTGATGAGCGCCGCCGGCGCCCTCATGTCGGACCTGTCGTCCGACTACGCCAAGATGCTGTTCACGGCGGGCTCGCGCTTTCCCTTCGACCGGGTGAACGAGGTCCTGCGCGGCCTCGCCCGGCAGTGCGAGGATTTCGCGGCAGGTTCTGGCGCGGGCGCGATCGAGACGGTCGCCGAGTTCTCGGTCGAGGCGCGCTACCCGCATCAGATCTGGGAGATCGAGGTGCCGGTCGAGAACGGAACGGTCGCCGGCGCGGCCGATCTCGAGGCGCTTGAGGCGGCGTTCCACCGCGCGCACCGGATGCTGTTCGAGATCGACGATCCCGCGTCGGACGTCGAGTTCGTCACTTGGCGTGCCAGGGTGCGTTGCCGCCTGCGCGAGGGCGGCACGGGCCGGCTCGCGGGCGCCGGCGGCACAGCGGCGGAGCTCGGCCAGCGCCATGCCTATTTCGCCGGAACGGGGTGGGTCGACGTGCCAGTGGCCCGCTTCGAAGCAATGGCGCCGGGCGAGCCGGTGAAAGGCCCGGCCATCGTCGAGTCGTCGTTCACCACCGTGGTGGTCGACCCCGGCACCGTCGCCGAGCGCACAGCCGGCGGCGGATTGCGTGTGACCTTCTGAGGACTGCCCCATGAGCGACTCTTCCCCGGCCCACGTGCACCAGGGCGTCCAGACCGCAATCCTCAACAGCCGAGTCGAGACTGTCGTGCGCAAGATGCAGAACACCCTGTTCCGCACGGCGCGTTCCGGCATCCTCAACACGGCGCATGACTTTTCCTGCGTGATCCTGACGGCGGACTGCCGCCTGCTGGCGGCGGCCGAAAGCCTGCCGGTGCATACCCTGATCGGGCCGGACATCATCTGTCGGTACCTCAAGCAGTATCATCCCGTGCTGAAGCAGGGCGACTGCTTCCTGCACAACAGTCCCTACGAGGGCAATTCCCACGCGGCCGATCACTGCATGGTCGTGCCCATCGTCGACGAAGACGGGATCCTGCGCTTCTTCGCGCTCGCCAAGGCGCATCAGGCGGATTGCGGCAATTCGCGGCCGACCACCTACATGGGCGACGTGGCCGACGTCTACGAGGAAGGCGCGCTGATCTTCTCGGCCGTCAAAGTGCAGGAGAACTACAGGAACAACGACGACATCGTCCGCATGTGCAAGGCACGCATCCGGGTGCCGGGCCAGTGGTGGGGCGACTACCTGGCCGGGCTCGGCTCAGTCAGGATCGCGGAACGCGAGATGCTGGCGCTCGGTCGCGAGGTCGGCTGGGACACGCTGGAGGACTACACGGAGGCCTGGTTCGATTACTCCGAAAAGAAGATGGTCGACGCAATCCGGAGGCTCCCCTCAGGCAAGGTGACGGTCACGAGCGCGCACGATCCGTTTCCCGGCGTGCCCGAGGGCATCCCGGTCAAGGTCGAAGTCGAGGTGGATGCCATGGAAGGCCGGGTCAGGATCGACTTGCGCGACAACCCGGACTGCCAACCATGCGGCCTCAACCTCACCGAGTCGACAGCCACCAGTTCCGCGATGGTGGGGGTCTACAACGCGATCCTCGACCACACCGTGCCAGCCAATGCCGGCAGCTTCCGCCGCATCGAAGTGCTGCTGCGGGAGAACTGCGTAGTTGGGATCCCGCGCCACCCTTATTCCTGCTCGGTCTCCACCACCAACCTGGCCGACCGGGTTGCGAATCCGGTGCAGCGCGCCTTGGCCGAGATCGCGTCGGGCTACGGCATGGCCGAAACCGGGCCCACCATGCCGCCCGGCATGGGCGTCATCTCCGGGCGGGACCCGCGCAACGGCGGCGAGCCTTTCGTGAACCAGATCCACATCGGGATCACGGGCGGCGCCGGCACGGCTGTGACGGACGGCTTCCTGTCGATCATCCACGTGGGCAACGCCGGCATGTGCCATATCGACACGCTGGAAGTGGACGAGTTGCACCACCCCATCGTGCTCAAGACCCGCCGACTCATTCCCGATACGGAAGGGGCCGGGCGGTTCCGCGGCGCCCCTTCGATCTATGCCGAGTTCGGCCCGATCGAGGGCTGCGACATGAAGGTCCTCTACACCGCAGACGGCACCATCAACGCGGCGCGGGGCGCCCGCCGGGGCGGCAGCGGCGGCCCCTCGCGCGCGCTGAAACGAGAACGAGACGGCAGCGTCACGGTGCTGCCCGCCTGCAACGGCCTGCCGCTGAAGCCCGGCGAATACGTCATCTCCCATTCGGCCGGTGGCGGCGGCTATGGCTCGCCGCTCGACCGCGACCCGGCCCGCGTGCTCCACGACCTCCGCGAAGGCTGGATCAGCGCGGCCCGGGCGGCTGATGTCTACGGCCTCGTCACCACCGGCAGCGCCGAAGGTGACACGCTCGCGGTCGACCTGACGGCCACCGAACAGCTTCGCCGAGAGAAGAGAAAGAGCGGGAGCGAATGGGGATCGGTCTAAGTCAGCCGGCGCCGAGCGTCACGGGAGAACTTGAGATCATGAACAACGGTGCGGGCGCAACGGAGCCATCGGCGGGGACCGCCCGTGTAGAGGGCGGAGTCACGCCCGTCGAGGAAGCCAAGATCCCCGTGGCGGATCGGGACTACCGGCACTCCGGCGTGACCCATGACGCTGTGGATGTCTACTTCGGCGCCTTCTCCCGACTGGACGACCGCATCAGGCGCTTCCAAGCTTGGCAACGCGTGGTCCGGCATGACTTCCGCGCGGCTTTGCAGAGACTTCTGGGCCAAGCGTCGAAGGCCGGCATGCGACGCCGATCGACCACACCGCCATGGCTGCCTGAACCGTCCCGAACGGAGGACAGGGCGGGGATTTTATTGCTGCACCGATCACGGCGAGGCGGGCGTCGGCAAAGCCGTTTTACGGCCGAGAAACGCCAGTTTGGAAAGCAGCGGCGACAGCAGGTCGCAACCATCCCAAGTGGCGCCTGCAACGGCGAGGCGGGTCCGTTCCGGGTTTCGATCCAGAAGAGCTTCGAGAGTCTCGCGGAGACGAACGTTCGTCGATCGGTAGCTCCCTATGGCACTCAACAAACTCAGCAAGGGCTGATCTGGAGCCAAAAGGCCACAATGCTGCTCAGGAAAGCGGGGGATGCGACCGCTTGGTAGAGCAAAGTTCTCTTTGGTCGATGCTTTTGACCGTCTAAGCACGTACGCATCGGATCTCACCTGTGTATGATACTCATTCCAGATCGGCTCAAGTATTTTGGAGCATTCGGTAAAGGATGCTTGGAGGCGCTCAATCCTGCCGTCGCCGGAGTCGGCATAAAGGTCGGATGCCGTTTGGCAGGCTGTGACTCAAGCTTCATACGACCGGGGCCGTCCGATCCCCGACAGGGTGAGGCCATGAACGACGACACGCGCCCGGTCCTGCGGCTCCAGAACCGCACTCGGCCGATTTACGCCGCCGAGATGATCCGGCCCGGGAACCAACACCCGTTTGCCGGGCGGTTGCGTGGAACCGATGCGCTCTTCACGCGCGTGTTGTCGTCATCTCCGCGCGGAACGCGAGCCCGGCGTGGACGCGGCCTCGCGGCGTCAACGGGCGGCTGCAACAAGGAGGAGGCGCTGCCGCGCAAAACCGTGTCCTGCCCGCGCAACGGCTCTTCGGCGCCCCTCATCGCCGGTCCGTATCCGGCGTCAGCTGCAACCAGATGAATATTACGGCCGCGGCGGCCACCATGGGCGGCGACGTCCGGGTCGGCCTGGAGGCCTCCTTCTGGGGTGGCCCAGGCAAGCTCGCGGGAAATGACGCAGCCCAAATCAAAAACGACTGTTGGATCGTCGAAGGCCGCGGCCTCGAGATCGGGATGCCGGACGAAGCGCGCAAGATGCTGTCGTGGGAGGGAAAGCCACGCCGTAGCCTCCCAAGCGTCGACACCGACAACGCCCAGGCGCCGACAACCACCAAGGGACGCCAGCTTTGCGTCTCTCCCGCCGTTTTATGGAGATACCGATGAGCCATCTGATCGACCGCATCTCGAGCACTGCACGGGTCCTTCCCCCTTGTGACGGCACGATGCTCAACATCGTCCGGAGCGCGGGACCCTACCTTTTCGGTGACGACGGCCGGCGCTACGTCGACACCGCCATGGGTTTCGGCGGGACCATTCTGGGCCACGCCAACGCGCCGGTGGTCCAGGCCTGTGCCGAAGCGCTTAGGAATGGGCCGCTGCCGGCGTTCAGCCACCCCGGCGAAGAACGCGCCGCGGCTGCCTTGGTCCAGCGCCTAGCGCCTTTGCAAAAGGTCGTCTTCACCAATTCCGGAAGCGAGGCGGTCCATCTCGCGACCCGCATCGCGCGCGTGGTCACAGGCCGCAAGCGGGTCGCCAAACTGGCGGCTGGCTTCGACGGCTGGCTCGACGACATCGCGTTCGGCAACATCTCGACACCGGAAGCGGGCTTTCACGACCAGCACCGGCCCACGTCCGAGAAGACCACCCTGATCCGGTTCAACGATTTCCTCGACGTGGAACGCCTCTTCGCGGAGGATGGCGACATCGCCGCGGTGATCTTCGAGCCGATGCTCGCCAACGCCGGTTGCCTCGTAGCGGCTGACGGCTACTTCCAGCACGTGCAGGACGTGGCCCGCCGGCATGGCGCGCTTTTGATCGCCGACGAGGTGCTGATGGGTTTTCGGCTCAAGGCAGGCTTGACCAGCCATTTCTATGACCTCGATCCGGACCTCGCCACGGTCGGAAAGGCGATCGGCAGCGGCGTGCCGGTGGCGGCGGTGGTGGGCAAGGCCCCGGTCATGGACTGCTTCCACGAGCGCAAAGGTATCAGGGCTGGAACTTTCAGCGGCAATCCTCTCGCCTGTGCCGCACTGGAGGCGACGCTGCCGCAACTCGACGCGATGGACTACCCCGCACTTCGGGAGAAAGGCGATGCCTTGCGAGCGTTCATCGAGCGAGCTTTCGCGGCCGAAGGGATCCAGGTTTGGACAAGCGGCTACGGCACCGTGTTCAGCTTTTGGTTCGCGTCGGAGATCCCCAAGGATTATGAGGCGGCGCAGCGCCTTGCTGACAACGAGCGGTCTTTGCAACTCCATCTCGTGCTGCGCCGGAACGGCGTACTGGTGATGCCCTCCCCTTACGGGCGCGCATACATCTCTTTTGCCCACGACGAGCAAGCGCTCGATCTGATGTGCGACGCCTTCTCGAAGGCGGCGAAGACGATCGCGTCAGCTATCGCCGATGGGGAGGCTCGACTAATACCAAGCGCCCGATGTGTTGACCGCTTTTGATCACCGCCATCG
>CAXTUQ010000265.1:0-7959 GCA_964247405.1 uncultured Acetobacteraceae bacterium | reverse complement strand
GGCCGCGCTGGTCTCGTACATCAGCGGCTTCATGTCGCTGCAGCCCGGCGACGTGATCCTGACCGGCACGCCGTCTGGAGTCGGGATGGGCCAGAAGCCGCCCGCTTACCTCCGACCCGGCGACGAGGTGGTGGCTGGCGCCGGCCTACTCGGCCGCCAGGCGCACCGGATCACGGGTCCCGCCTGAGCGGGGCCGTCACCGGCGCTTGCCGGGCAGACCCGTTTCCCAGTTCCACCGCACGTCAGCACAGTCGTGCTCCGCAAGCCACGCCGATGCCCGTGGCATAAGGGTGAGCGCACGCACGTGGATACGCACAAGGCGAATGTCACGCCAAGCCGTCTCCACTCGCGTCCGCCAGCGGCACGATCCGCCTTCTCGATTGAGAGGACCGATCATGCGTCTGTTGTCCATCGTCACCCTGCTCGCCATGGGTTGCGTATCCGGCATGGCCCGGGCTGAGTTCTCCTTGCAAGCCACGCCCTCTTCGCCGCTCCCACGGCCGGCCAGCGGCCCCCATCCGGCCAGCCATCCCCAAGCCCCGTCGGAAAAGACGCGCACCGCCGTCGCATCCGGCTTCGGACACGAGGTGCCGCTCCGGTTCGCCGTGCGCCAGTTGCTGCCGAGGAACTGGCGCGTCCGCTACGGCCAGGGCGTTGATCCTGACCGGCCCGTCAGCTGGGAGGGCGGACGTCCCTGGGACTTCGTGCTGCGCGATGCCATCAAGCCGCTCGGCCTGCAGGCCTCCGCCGCCCCGGACGAGCCCTACGTCGTGCAGATCACGCGGTGATCCACACGAACGCCGCACTCGCGTCCGCCCACGCTAGACCGGCCCTCGCACAACGGAGGACCTGGTGATGCCGGCTTTGGACAAGGCTTCGGTCGAGCAGTGGTTGCGAGCACACGAGCCCGAATCGGCGTCGCGCGCCATCACGGCGGACATCCAGGTCGACGACATGCCGGGCGTGCTGTCCGAGATGATCCGGCTCGGCCACGCGCTCGACCGGGCCGCGGCCCACGACCCGAACAGGCTGGACATCCTGCTGCGGCAGCCGGCGGCGCGATCCGGCATGCGCACGGCGCTCGGGCACGCCAGCCCGGCCCGACGCGCACGGCTGCTGGACTGGCTGTCCGGGGCGCCGCTGCCGAACCGGCACCTCGTGATGGGCGGGCTGCTGGCCGACGAGCCCGGCGTGCCGCCCGAAGCCGACGCCGGCCGCGTCGCCCGCGAGAGCCTCCGCCAGATCAACCGCGGCGCCTTGCTCGCACGGCTGTTCAGCCCGGAGCGGGTCACACGCCTGCTTTCGATCTGCGGCAACGGAAAGGACGCGCCATGCGACGCTTGATTGCCGCCGTCCTTGCCATCGGGCTGGCGGGAATGCCTGCGGCTGCCTCCGCCCAGGTTGCGAACGGCGCGTCCCAGGGCTGCGCCGCCCTCGCGCAGGCCGGCGTCGATGCCGCGACGGCGCAGATCGCCGCCGAGGATCAGACCATCCAGCCGCCGCAGAGCGTGCGCGGCTTGACCTGCCTCGACGGCTTCTTCAACGGCACCGGCTTGGACGTGCTGGTGAACTTCGCGAATTTCGGCAACCTGGTCGGCGCGATCCAGGGCCAGCTCTGCGCCGCCGTCACCAACGCCTGGCACTCGACGCTCGGCACCGTCCAGTGCGGGCTTTCGGTGAGCGGCTTCGACCTGGGCTTCGGCAACCTGGGCGGCGGCAGCTTCTGCCCGCGCCTCAACATCGGCGGCAACGGCTCGCGGCTGGCCAACTTCGGCGTCGGCACCGGTGGAGGACAGACCGGCTTCTACCTGAACGGCGTGCAGCAGCTCCCCTCCGGCTACCCACAGCAGTAGGGCACCATGCGCAAGATCGGCCTCCTCGCGGGAACGACGCTCGGCATTGCGGTCGGCGCCGCCCTGTTCAGCGTGCGGCCTGCCTGGGCAGACCTGCCCGTGGTGGACATCATCACGGACCGGCTGCTGCAGACCCTCAACGACCTTACGACCCAAGCCATTAACCAGGTGCAAGTCGCGGTGACTGGGGTGGGCGACACGCTCACCCGAGCAACGGATCAGGTCACGCGCAACGTCCGCGCCACCGTCGCCGCGCAGGAACAGATCCAGGACGCCACTAACACGGCGATGGCCACCTACCAGCGCAACGTGCGCAACGCCGACATCGTGGCCAACCACGTCGTCACCCCGGCGGCGTGCCTGGCCCTCGACGGCGGCCAGAGCATCTCGGTGGCGGGCCGCCAGGCAGACACCTTCAGCCGCAACGTGGGCGCGATCACCAACCCCCGCGGCGAAGGTGGACCGGCGACCCCGGCCTGGGAAGGCGCCGGGCAGGCGGCGGCGGCCAATGTGCAGCAGCACCTGACGCGCTACTGCTCGGCCGCCGACGTGCAGGCCGGCCTGTGCCCCGCGGTGTCGCCGCTGGAGAACGCCGACCAGCGCGCCGACTCGTTCATCGGCACCCCGACCTACGCCGACCAGGCCACCATCAACGCCGCCAACGACTACATCACCACCCTGCTGCAGCCGGTGCCGCCGGGCGCGCTGCGCGGCGACCCGCGCAAAAGCATGGCCGGGCTGCAGGAGGAGGAGGACCGGCGCCAGTACAACGCCAGCATGTCGCTGGCGCGCAAGGTCGCGACCGACATCTTCGCGTCCCACGCCCCCACGGTGCAGCTCACCGCCGAGCAGCAGCAGCAGATGCAGGCCGAGGGCCGGCCGCAGTTGCAGACCGCTTCCGCGTCCGATGCGCTCGCGCTGGAGGTCACGCGGCGCTACGGCAGCCAGGCCTGGGCGACGAGCCTGGAACAGATGCCGAGCGCGCCGGTGATCCTGCGCGAGGTCGCCCGCGAGCAGGCGCTGGGCAACTACATGGCGCTCAAGACCTACCAGCGGCTCGACCAGATCGCCGCCATGGCCGCGGCCCAGCTCTCAGCCACCGCGACGACGCGCTTCCAGCAGGCGCGCACTCCCACCATGCCGATCCCGCAGGTCGCCAGCCAATAGGCACGGCCAGCCGGACAGCGGAACACGCAGCAATCGTTGGTCATAAACGCAAGCAGAGGAGGCGTCGATGGAAGGGCAGACCATGCAGGGGAGAACAGGGCCAGCGACGGCAAGCCCGGTGCAGGCAGAAACGCCGGATGGGCAACCGGGAATGGGCGGGCCGGCACGCGCGCCGATGGCGGTGCTCATGGAGCGCCTGGAGCAGGCAGCGCCCTTCGTCTCGGTCAAGGACCCGGCCTTGAAGGACCGCATCGGCTGGCTGGCGGACGAGGCCGCGGCGGCGCCTGCCGCTCGGGACAAGCCCTGGTTCAAGACCCGGGTCGGCTACGTGGTGCAGGACGTGGAACGCCTGAACAACACGCAGCTCGTCATGGACCCGGCGCTGCGGGCCGAGCTGGACAAGCTGGCGCTGTCCTCGCCCGGGCTGCGCCACGAGCAGCTGGCGGCGCTGGTGCGCGAGACGGCCCACCTGCGGCCCGAGGACGGCCCGCTCGCGCAGGACATCCGCCGCCTGGCGCGCTCGGCCGTCACCGGCAGCGTGGACGTTTCCAGCGACGAGGGCCGCAAGCAGGTCGAGCAACTGGCCGAGCGCGTCCAAGCGGCCAAGGCCGGCGAACCCGCGCCCGCGCCTGCGCCCGTGGCGGCCGTGGCTGATCCAGCACCTTCAGCCGCGCCAGGACCGAAGGCGGACCCTGCGGCGGCCACGCCGAACCCGGCTTCCACCACGGCCCCGGCTGAACCAGCAGCGCCGGGGCAATCCGCCGGGCCGACCGCTGCCTCGGCCGGGGTGCAGCCAGGCGGGCCGCAACCCGCAAGTGCGGCACCCATCCAGCCCGCCGCGTCCGTCCGGCCTGCTCCCACGGCCAATGATCGCGCAGCGGACGCGCCAGCGCAGACGACGGTGAACGCGCAGCAGGTGCAGTTCCGCGGCACCCTGCGCGACATCCTCGCCTCCGCCCGACCGCCCGAGCCTGCAACCCCGCCGCCTTGGTCCAACGAGCCCGCGCCCCTAACAGGCCGCCTTGGCAGCTACGAAGAGCGGCGGGCTGACCAGAGCAGCAACCGGCTGGTCACTGAAGCTCGAAATGCGGCGCAGAGCGCCGTGCGCGCGGTGGAGGCGCTCGGTGCCGGGCCTGGCTCGGGCGTGCTGAGCAAGATCAGGCAGGCCGCGGCCGGCGACCCCGACGGCCTGCCGGGCGTGATGGCCGGCATGCAGCCGGGCGGCAGATACGAGCAGCTCAGGGCCGAGTTCAACGCCGCCATGACCTCCGAGCGGGCATTCGCCGCATCCTACGACAAGGCGGTCTCCATGGCAGGGCAGTATGCGACGGCACGCGAGGCCGTGGGTGCCGACCTGGCCCGCCGCGGCATCGACCCCGTGCCGGTCGAGGGCCAGTTCGCCGCCATGGACAAGGCCATCGGCGAAGGCACCGCCGCCCTGCCCGGGCGCGACGCGGGCAAGAGCATGCAGCAGGAGTTGGCCGAGAAAGCGGCCGAGTTCTTCCGCCAGCTCATGGAACGGGTGAAGAGCGCGGTCTCGCCCGAGCAGAAACCAGGCGCGGCCCCTGCCCCCGCACCCAGCCCCAGCATGACAATATAAAGGGGGTGGTCGCACTCGCGTCCGCTTGTGGGAGGGCTTGCGGGAACCACCCTGGAGCCTTCCCGAATGCCCCGGCTTTCCCGACCCGCCCTTGCCCTTGCACTGCTCCCCTTGATGGCCGGCTCGGCCAGGGCGCAGGCGGCGAACCCGGGCGGCATCGCCTGGACCGCGCTCGATCCCGGGAACGACTGGACGGCGCAGCTCATCCGGTCGCTCTTCCCCATCCCCGGCATGGCAGGGGCCACGGGCGGCAATGCCATCGGCCCCGAGGCCACGGTGATCGGCGGCATGCTCGGCCTGCTCACCGGCGCCATCGGGGTCTTCATGGTCGCCTACCTGTGCTACGGCCTGATCCAGCAGTCCGTCGCCGCCGCCGAGACCAGCCGCGTGCTCGGCAACCGCACCAACGCCTGGCTCCCGGTGCGGCTGGCCTTTGCCGGCCTCATGGCGCTGCCGGTGCTGGGCGGCTTCAGCACCGGCCACGCCTTGGTAACGCAGGTGGGCCTATGGGGCGTTGGCCTGGGGCGCGGCGAATACCAGAGCGCCATCCAGGCCATCGGCCCGGACGCGGTGCCGATCGCCCAGCCGATCATCCCCGGAGCCAAGAAGGTGGTGGCCGGCCTGATGCAGGCCGAGCTGTGCCGGGCACTGGTGAACGCCGCCGCCGGCAACCCCAACCTGGTGCCCGCGCCCCAGCCGATCACCGGCATCGCCGCCGGCCTCGACGGCTACGTCACCTGGTCCTACAGCCTCGCTCCCGGCGACGAGATCGGCGCACCCGTGTGCGGCTCGGTGACGATCCGCAAGGCCGGCAACGGCGTGGGCGACCCGGTGGATGCCGCGCTCGACATGTCGGCCGCCGAGCAGATGGTTGTCACCCGCGTCCTACAGGGCGACATCCGGCCCACCGCCGAGAGTGTCGCCCAGGGTTTCTGGCAAAGCCGGCAGGCCGCCAGCCTGGCCCCCATGCAGAACATGCTGGAAGGCGCCACCGCCGACTACACGGCCATGCTCACCGCTGACGCCACCCGCGTCATGGCCACCCTGCGCGGCCAATACACCGCCCAGGCGATGCGCAACGGCACCGCCGGCACGCAGGACGCGCAGACGCAGATCACCGCCCTGGGCTGGAGCGGGGCCGGCGCCTACTACGCGGAGCTTGGCCGGCTGAACGGCCTCACGCTGTCCCTGCTCGCCGCCACGCCCACGGTGAACGCGCCCAACTGGCAGGGCCTGGGCCGCTACCTCTCGGCCGACCTCGCGCCGCTGGTCCATGCCGTGGCCGAGTTCCAGGACCGGGTGAACACCTACATCGCCACCACCGACCCGCTCGACCAGCCTGCCGGCAGCGCCGACCTGTTTTCCGGGGCAACGCCCACCGCCGACGGCGCCGGGCTGCTGGAGCAGGTCACGCGCCGGCTCAACATCTCCGAGCGGGTGCTCAAGCTGTTCACCACGGCCCTGGCGCCCACGGCCAACAACTGGGCCGACCCCTTTGCCGCCCTGGTCAAGCTCGGCCACGGCATGGTGCTGATCGCGCTGACCGCGCTCGGCGCCGCCGGCCTGATGGCGTCCGCGACCGCCAGCACCGCCATGACGGCGTGGAACCTGCTGACCCTCAACGTGACCGGAGCCGTCGCGACCTTCAGCGGCCACCTCGTGATGAACGCGCTGGGCACGCCCATCTTCTACGGCCTCATGGCCCTGCTCATCCCGGGGCTGGTCATCGCCTTCGTGCTGCCGATGATCCCGATGCTGATGTGGACCATGGGCATCCTCGGCTGGCTCATCCTGTATTGCGAGGCCATGGTCAGCGTGCCCCTGTGGGCCTTCGCGCACATGGCTTTCCAGGGCGACGGCCTGCACGGGCGGGGCCTGCGCGGCTACGGCATCCTGTTCAACCTGCTGCTGCGGCCGACGCTCATGCTGTTCGGCCTGTTCCTCAGCTATTTCTGCTTCGCTGCCATCTCGCGACTGATCTTCATGACCTTCTCTGTCGCCTCCGGATTCGCGCTGTCGGCGGGGTGGCTGGTGTCCAACCTGCTCGGCGTGGTCGTCATGCTGGCGATGTTCGTGCTGGCGCACACCGTGGCGCTGATCGCCTGCTTCAGGATGATTGCACTCTTCCCGCAGCATGTCCCAACATGGCTCGGCTTGGAGGCGGCCGACCGGCTCGACACGCACTCGCTGGCGCAGGATGCCGGGCTGATCGGGCTCGGGGCCACCCTACAGGAGATCCGGACCGGCGCCACCAGCGGCGTGCCCGGGCTGGCGAACGGCAAGGCGGCCCAGCGTGCGCTGGCCGGGCCGGCGGAGGAGGCGGAGGGATCGCAGCCGTCCGGCGGAGGGATGGACCGCACGGTTGCCATCGCGACCGAGTCGGCGCCACCGGCAAAGAGAGAAGGCTAGGAGGGGCCAGTGTCGATTTTCGGGACAGATTACCAGAGGGGTTTCAACGCTGCACGGAGACAACAGGTCTCGGAGCAGATTTGTGCCCGCCTGAGTGCCGGTCTGAACAGACGTCGAGAGCAGGGCTTGGTGCAGCGACAGCATGCGGCACAGCACGGCCTGATCCAGGCCATGCAAATGGAGAACCTGCGGCTCCAGCAGGAAAACACACGCTTGTGGCAGGACAATGCACGCCTGCGCCAGGATAACGCCGAGTATGAGAGATTTACCAACTGGGCTATGGCCGAGATCGACCGTCTGGACCAGTCCATCGCCAACCTACAAAGCATGCTTGATATTTGGATCAAAGAATAGCTGCATCAGGCATCATCTGTCGGCAGTGCAGCATACGCTTGTTGCTCCCGGTGCCCCACTCCGGCCTGGAATAGGCCGGGGCCACCGGGAGTGATGCAACGCCACACAGCAAGGAGGGATAACGAACAAAGCAAGGCACAACAGGGTTGAGAAGTTGCCTTGCAACCTGCAAGCTGGCCGTTACGGCTTTGGAAAGGCCGTAATCGCGATGCCCAACCACCACAGGAGGCGCTGACGACCACCCCCTAGAAACGACAAACCCGCCGGTGAAGGCGGGCCGACGCTCAGCAAGGGCTGAAGAAGCTAGTGACCTGACAATCCCTAGTTTCCTCGGAGCCCGCCAAAAAAGCAAGCCCTTTCTTGCAACGGGCGAACTTTGCCTGACGCCTGGCCTCCGCGGCGCAAACTCCCCGAGTTTCGCCGCTCCCGACGGGTTGCCCCCAAGCAACCACAGGAGAAGGCTATGCGCAGCAAGCGCGAGAACACGTACGGGGTGCCCGCGCGCACCCGGACGGACGCCCACCACGGCCGCATCACGCACGGCCGCCGCACCACGCCGCACGGGCAGGACCAGGA
>CAXTUQ010000264.1:0-7959 GCA_964247405.1 uncultured Acetobacteraceae bacterium | reverse complement strand
CCCTACAGCCAGCCCTTGATGCTGCGCGCCATCGCCTCGGCCGAGATGCCGTAGCGGTCGTGCAGCGTCGGCAGCGCGCCGGCGTCCAGGAAGGCGTCGGGCAGCGCAACCTGCTGGAAAGCCGGTGGGCGCACGTTCTTGCGCATCAGCAGGCCCGCCACCGCCTCGCCCAGCCCGCCGATGACGCTGTGGTTCTCCGCCACCACGACCATGCGGCCGGTGCGCCCGGCTTCGCGCAGGATCGTCGCCTCGTCCAGGGGCTTGATCGTGGGCGAGTGCAGCACCGCCACGCCGATTCCGTCGGCTTGCAGCCGCCCGGCAACTTCCAGCGCGCGCATGGTCATGAACCCGGCCGAAATCACCAGCACGTCCGCGCCGTCGCGCAACAGCTTCGCGCGACCCAGCTCGAACTTGTAGTCGTACTCGTCGAGCACCAACGGCACGTTGCCGCGCAGCAGGCGCATGTATACCGGGCCGTCATGGGCCGCGACCGCGTGGGTGGCCTGCTCGGTATCCAAGGCGTCGCAGGGGTCCACGATCACCAGGTCGGGCATGCCGCGGAAGATCGCGATGTCCTCCGTCGCCTGGTGGCTCGGGCCGTATCCCGTGGTCAGGCCCGGCAGGGCGCAGCAGATCTTGACGTTCAGCCCTTCCTCGGCGATGCCCTGGCTGATGAAGTCGTAGGCCCGTCGGGACGCGAACACCGCGTAGGTCGTGACGAACGGCACGAAACCCTCATGCGCCAGGCCGGCGGCTGCGAGCATCAGGTTCTGCTCGGCCATGCCCATCTGGTAGAAGCGGTCCGGGTATTCCTTGGCGAACACGTGCAGGTCCGTGTACTTGCCGAGGTCGGCCGTCGTGCCGATGATCTCCGGCCGGTCCCGCGCCACCTCGACCAGGGCGCGACCGAACGGGGCCGGGACGGTCCGCTGTCCTTCGGACGCGAGCGAGGCGATCATCGCCGAGGTGGTCAGGCGTGGCTGGGTGGGATCGGCATTCTGCGCCACCTGGGGCGCGCCGCCGCGCCAGGGTCCCCGCTTCCGGTTCATGCTGTCCTCCCGGCGTCCAGCGCCTCAAGCGCCTGCGCCCATTCGTTCCGTTCCACCCGCATGAAGTGCGACTTCTCGCGGGTCTCCAGGAACGGCACGCCCTTGGCCATCTTGGTGTCGCAGATGATGACCCGGGGCTTGGGTTCCTCCAGCGCGCGTGCGGTATCGAAGGCCTGCACCAGCGCGCCGATGTCGTTGCCGTCCACCCGCTGTGCGTGCCAGCCGAAGGCGTCCCACTTCGCCGGCAGCGGCTCGGAGTTCAGCACTCCCGTGGAGGGGCCGTCGGCCTGCATCCGGTTCACGTCCACCAGGCAGATCAGGTTGCCGAGCTGCCAATGGCCGGCCGACATGGCGGCCTCCCAGGTGGGACCCTCGTTCAACTCGCCGTCGCTCATCAGGTTGTAGACGAAGCGGTCAGACCCTTTGCGCTTCAGCCCGAGGCCGATGCCCACGGCGATGCCGAGGCCGATCCCGAGCGAGCCGCCGCTGATCTCCATGCCCGGCGTGTAGGCGGCCATGCCCGACATCGGCAGGCGGCTGTCGTCGGAGCCGTAGGTGTCCAGCTCGCCTTCCGGGATGATGCCGGCCTCGATCAACGCCGCGTAGAGCGCGATGGCGTAGTGGCCGATGGACAGCAGGAAGCGGTCCCGCCCCTCCCAGTACGGGTCCTCCGGGCGGTAGCGCAGGGCGTGGAAGTAGGCCGTGGCCAGCACGTCGGCGACGCCGAGCGCCTGGGCGATGTATCCCTGCCCTTGCACCTCGCCCATGCGCAGCGCGTTCCGCCTGATGCGGTAGGCGCGTTCCTCTAGGCTCGGGGCATTGGCGAGCGTCGTTTGCGCTTCCATCCTACGTTTCCTTTCTGTTTTCCGTTGCTTGCGTTGCCTGACGCGGCCCATCCGCAGACCGCCCACAGCGGCGTTCAGTGGATCAGCATGCCGCCGTTGACGTCGATCACAGCGCCGGTGACGTAGGCGGAGAGATCCGAGGCCAGGAACAGGTAGATGTTCGCCACGTCCTCGGCGTTCCCGAGCCGGTTCAGCGGGATGCCCTTCAGGATCTCGGTCCGCATCTCGTCGGTCAGCTTGCCACCGGTGATGTCGGTCTGAATCAGGCCCGGCGTCACCGCGTTCACGCGGATGCCGTCCGGGCCGAGCTCGCGCGCCATCGCCTTGGCCAGGCCGAGCACGCCCGCCTTCGCTGCGGAGTAGTGCGGGCCGCCGAAGATACCGCCGCCGCGCTGCGCCGAAACCGAGGACATGCAAGCGATGCTGCCCTGCTTGCGCTCGCGCATGTGCGGGATGAAGGCCTGGCTGAGGTACAGCACCCCGGTCATGTTCACATCGACGATGCGGTGCCAGTCCGCTTCCGTGATGTCCATGACCTTCACCGGTTGGGTGATGCCGGCGTTGTTAACGAGGAAATCGACCTGCCCGAACGCCTCGATCACCTGCTGGGCCGCGGCTTGGCAGCTTTCGCGGTCCGCCACGTCGCAGCCGAGGCCGACGTGTTCCTCCCCCAGCTCTGCCGCGGCGCGCTGCGCGCCGGCCGCGCCCAGATCCAGGATGGCAACCCGCGCCCCGTGTTGGGCGAAGAGGCGGGCGGTGGCGAAGCCGATCCCGCGTTGGCTGGTAGCGCCGGAAATCACGGCAGTCTTCTGGTTCAGCAGCATCCGTTTCCTCATGTGTTCGTTAACCTGCCAAATAACGGGCATGAGTTTCATGGGCAAACGAGAAATTCTCTACAATCGGTGAAGTTGCCTCATCAAAGAGGTGCCACCCAGGGCGAAGCCGCGCCATGCTCGACGGCGCCCGACGGGGACAGGTCGATCCCCAACTCCGCACCCAGCCACCGCGTAAGCAGCACCACGGACCGGGCGTAAAGCTTGGCGCGCGGGATGACGAGCCAATGGCCGGTATACACCACGTCCTCGCAGGCCAAGTGCAGCGGCCGCACCAGCCGGCCCGAGGCCAACTCCCGCTCTGCTAGCCGAGTGGATTCGAGAGCCACGCCGAGGCCGTCCGCTGCGGCGCTGAGCGAAAGGAAGCTACGGTCAAAGCGCGGGCCGCAGGGCTCCGGGGCCGCCATACCATTGGCGGCGAACCAGTTGGGCCAGCGCACCCGCTTGTTGTCGCTCTCGATCAGGGTGTGCGCCAGCAGGTCAGCCGGCACGCGGATGCGCTCGGCCAGCGCCGGGGCACAGAACGGCGTCACCGTTTCCGTCCCGAGCGGCAGCAACACCACGCTCCGATGCACCGGGCCGTAGAAGGAGGGCGGGGGTGGGCCATAAACGATGTCGGCGTCGAAGTCGTCGGCGAGGAAGCGGGTGTAGTCCGTTCCTGCTGCGACGCGCACCTCCAGGCCCCTGGTCTCGTCCAGGAGGCGGCGCAGGCGGGGGACCAGCCACTGCGCCGCGAAGCTCGGCGCGCAGTGCAGGCGCAGCAGGTGATGCCCGGCGTACGCTGAGATGCTGCCCAGACCGAGCTGCAGCTCCCCGAAACCGCGCTGGACGTGGTGTATCAGCACCTCGCCCTCCTCGGTCAGGCGGATCGAGCGGCCTTCCCGCAGGAACAGCGCTACGCCGAGGGAGCGCTCCAGCCCGCGGATCGCGTGGCTCACCGCGCTGGGCGTGAGGTTTAGGCTTTCCGCCGCCGCGCGAAACGACCCGGTGCGTGCGGCCGCCTCGAAGGTGCGCAGCGCCGAGAGGAGGAAAGGAGACTGCGTCATGGCAAGCCCATCGTGTCCGGTTCCCGCATCGCCAGGATGCGGTCGCAGTGGTCGAGCACCTCCGGGATCTCGTCGGAGATCGTGACGGCGGCCAGCCCCCATGCGGCGAGATCCTCGACAACCTGGCAGATCCTGTCCGCTCCGTGCAGGTCAGTGGCATGTTGCACGGATTTGAAGGGCGGGCGCACTCGCCCCAGCCTCGCTCGGGGTCAGGCGACGCGGACAGGGACCGGGTGTCCAAGCCCAAGCATGTGGTTGAGCGCATGGACAGGCACCGTACTCTTATGGCGGGTTCACGGGTCAAGCCCTTTGTTGAGAATTCGCGTTGGTGACGAGTGGCCCTTGTCGGATAGTGGTTCTCTCCGCGGTCGGCAAAAGCCGCCGTGTAATGGCGTCGGAAACGTAGGCCCTGTAATGTCAGGTGCGCGGTCAGCCTGACCCGAAGATTAAGCCCGCAACAACTAAACTGGCCAAGAGCCCATTGATTGTTGGACGGGAGAACGGACACGGCCGACACCCGCAGGGTGCGGCGATCCCTAGAAGCCGGGAGTGCTGCGCCGGCGGCCCTTGCCAGGACGCAGCGGCACCACCGAGCACGGCGTCGCGGGCGGCGGCTGCCAGCCGGCGATGGTGCGGACGCAGGCCCGCGCCTGGGCGTGATCGGTGATGCCCGGGAAGCGCTGCCGCAGCTCGATGACGGCCGACAACTCGCCCTGCTCGTGGAAGGCGGCGCGGATCGCGGCGGCGTCGGCTTCGGCCACTATGAACATGGCCGGAGCATGGGGCACGCGCCCCGCAGCCGGCAAGCACAATAGTGACACTCGGGCCACCCAGGGTCTAGCGTGGCCAGCATGACCCTCCACGCCTGGCTGACCTTTGTCCTCGCCACCACCGTGCTGCTCGCCATCCCGGGGCCGACCGTCCTCATGGTGATCGGCCAGTCCCTGGGTGCGGGACGCCGGCACGCGCTGCCGCTGGTCGCGGGCGTGGCGCTCGGGGACCTCACCGCCATGACCCTGTCCCTGGCCGGGCTGGGTGCGCTGCTTGCCGCCTCGGCCGCAGCCTTCACGCTGCTCAAGTGGATCGGCGCGGCTTACCTGGTCTATCTCGGCGTAATGCTTTGGCGCGCGCCAGTGTCCGCGGACGCCGCGCCGCCACTCGGGGCGGCAGCCGCCTTCCGCCGGGCCTACGTGGTGACGGCGCTGAATCCCAAGGGCATCGCGTTCTTTGTCGCCTTTGTGCCGCAGTTCATGGCGCTGTCCGCGCCGTTCCTGCCGCAGGCGGCGATCCTGGTCGCGAGCTTCGTCGCCATGGCCTCGGCGACCGCACTGCTATGGACGGTGCTGGCCGGGCACGTGTCCTCGCTGGTGCGGCACCCCTCCGTGCGGCGCGGGTTCAACCGCGCCGGCGGTGGCGTGCTGGTGGGCGCGGGCGTGGCGCTCGCCTTGAAGCGCTGACCGCCCCACTGGTTGTCAAAATTCAAGACTTTCAGATCTTCCGTAAGTTACGGACGTAACGGTCTGATAGCAAAATGGTGTTTCGCCGATTTCGCTCCAAACGCGGCAACTTGACCATATTGCGTCTATCTTCCCGTAAGACGGTGCGGGGTCCAGCCGATTGACAGCTATCCTCCCTCCGATTTGTAATCCGGTGCAGATGCCAGAAGCTCTGTGCAAAGGCGTGAAGCGCAGCGCAACCGCGTCGGGGGACATCGTCATGATACATAGGCTAACAAGCGCCACCTGGGCGCTTTCGCTTGTGTTGTGTGGTATGTTGGCGACCAAGAACACTGCGTCGGCCCAGGCCCAGTCCGTCCCTCCGCCCCCCCTCGTGGGCGCTCCGTCGCCCGAGCAGGTGCAGCCGTGGGGTCTTCCGCCCCCGCCGCCGGGGATCGGGCCGGTTTCTTTGTTCGCCGACATCCACGACCAGCCACAGGGCAAGTTTCTTGAGGGCGGCGCTTTCGATAACGACGGCAACTTCTGGTTCGTCGCGATCGGCAGCGGATGGGTGTCCTATCTGACTCCTGACGGGAAGCTCGTCCCCGGGTTCAACTGCGACCCCAAAGACGACCTCGGTCCCGCATGCGAACCGCAGGGCACACGTTGGCATGACGGCAAGCTGTATGTCACGACCCGCCACCTTGGCGTCCTCGTTTATGATCCGCAGACGAAGAAAGTAAGTTCACTCGTCTCGACGTTCCACAACGAACTCTTCAAGGGTCCGAACGACCTTGATTTCGATGCCGAGGGCAATTTGTACTTCACCGACCCTTGGGGGACAGGACCTGGGCCGGATGCGGCGGATACAACCGGTGCCATCTATCAGTATTCCAAAGACGGAGTCCTCCGGCGCATCATCTCCACCGGCAGTTTTCCCAACGGCATCGCCGTTTCGCCAGATGACGGCACCCTGGCCGTTGCCGACTATGCGGCCAACCGGATGCTCTACTACTCGTTCCTGAGCGGGCCGAATGCGGCCTGCGCCCATTGTGCCAATGATCCCTCACACACGACGTTCTTCTTTGCCACCGTCGGAAGCTACAACCCAGGCAACGGTGGACCTGACGGCATCCACTACGACGTGCACGGCAATCTTTGGGCGGCATGCGGTATCGGCGGGATCATCGAATACGACCCGCGTGGCTTTATCATCGGGTATGTGCCGCTGCCGAATGGCGATCCCTCGGCCACGAACTTCGCCTTTGGTGGCGAGAATAACCAGTATATCTACATGGAAGGTGCTGTCAGCGGAACTGTTTACAAATTCAAGGCGCCCTATCCCGGGCTGATCGGACCAGGCGGAGTGCGGTTGCCGGCTCAACACTGAACTCGTATTTAGCTTGCCGTGCGTGATACACGCAGCTTATGCGGCGTGTATCACGTTTGCCGCCGTCTACGTGCAGAGTCCAAGACTTTCGGGCGGTCGCACGCCTCCAAGCTTCTCAATGGCTTGTTCGCGTCAGAAGCTATGACCGAAAGTGTATCGGGGTTAGCTTTTGGACCCGCGTGCGCGTCGTGCCCGACTCTGTGTCGCCGGGGGCTGAACCGGCAGGTCCGGCTTCTTGCCTTTCCCGGTCGAGCTTGTCTGTTCCGGAGCTGAGCTTCCCGGCTTTCGGCCGAGGCCGCTCTGCTTCGCGAGGCTTGAACGATGACTGGCGTAGTTCGGTGCCATCATGGGATAGTCGGCTGGCAAGCCCCACTTCTGCCGGTATTGCTCGGGCGTCATCCCGTAGCTGGCTTGCAGATGCCGCTTGAGCATCTTCAGCTTCTTCCCGTCTTCCAGGCAGACGATGTGGTCTGGGAACACCGATTTGCGGATCGGCACGGCTGGCGTCAGTAGCGCCGGTGTTGGTTCAGCCGTGGCGACCGTGCCGGCGGTGGCCAATGAGCGATGGACGGACTGGATCAACTCCGGCAGCGCATCGGCTGCGACCTGGTTGTTGCCGACATGGGCAGAGACGATCTTCGCCGTCAGTCCCAGAACGTTTGTGTCCGATCCGTCCGCCATGGTGATCCTTCTTCGTGGCACCCTGTCACACGTGCCCGCGTCGCTCCAAAGGCGCCGTTCCGCATCGTGCGTGCCAAGGGCCGATCAGCACGTGAGGATGCGGTTTACCGGGCGCAGGCTGGTCAGCTCACGACCCTCGTCGGAGGCCGGCGCCCGGGTCGGAACAACCCACGCATGCGACCGACGTCCCGTCTGGCATAGGATCTATGCTTCGCGCAAACGAGGCAGGAACCAAGCGAGCAGACCGATGGCGGGCAGGAACGAGCAGATGCGGTACACGGTCTCGATGCCATACTGATCGGCAAGTCCGCCAAGCAAGGCAGCCGCGATCCCGCCCAGTCCGAACGTCAGGCCGTAGAAGAACCCGCCGACCAGACCCACTCGTCCGGGCATCAGCTCCATGGCGTAGATCAGAATGGCGGCGAAGGAGCTGGACATGATCAGGTTGATGATGATGGTCAGCACACCCGTCCAGAACAGGTTTGCGAAGGGCAGAACCAGCGTGAAAGGCAGCGCGCCGAGGATCGAGAACCACAGGATGCGGTTGCGGCCAATGCGATCGCCCAAGATGCCACCGCCGAGCGCTCCTGCAGCCGACGACGCCAGGAACAGGAACAGCATCAGCTGCGACGTCTGAACCGAGACACCGAATTTTCCGATGAGGAAGAAGGTGTAGAAC
>CAXTUQ010000263.1:0-7985 GCA_964247405.1 uncultured Acetobacteraceae bacterium | reverse complement strand
GTAGAGGATCGTGCCGCCGGGCGTTTCGTTCATGCCGCGCGACATCATGCCGACGAACCGGTACACGACGAGGTCGAGCCGGCCGATGCCCTTCACCAACCCCAGTTCGGTGAGCATGGCCAGCAGCGCCGCCTGGCCGCAGAGGAATGCCGCCGCCTGCGCCCAGGACGCGCGGCGACTCACCTGACGCTGAGCTTTGAACAATGCGGCCTCCCGCGCCTGGACCGCCGCCAACATGTGGCCCTCTGCGCCGTAGGCCCTGACCTCCCGGATGCCGTCAATGGCGTCCAGCGCCGCGGACCGCAGCCCGGCCGAGGTTTCCGCCAATCGTCCGCCCGCTTCAAGCGTCAGCCGCGCCGCAATCCACGGCAGGACGAGGGCCGAAAGCAGGAACAAACCTCCCACCAGCAGCGCCACGCCGCCATGCCCCAACGCCAGGATGCCGACGAGCACCGGCAGCAGCAGCACGGCCGCGACGCCCGGCACGAAAATCCGCAAGTACAGGCCGTCCAACGCCTCGACATCGCCGACTACCCGGCCGAGCGCGTCGCCCGACCGCATGAAGCCAAGGCCGCCCGACGACTGCCGCGCCAGGCCGCGGAACAGCCAGACGCGCAGCCCGGCCAGGGCGCGGAAGGTGGCGGCATGGGTCAGCATGCGCTCGCCGTAGCGCAGCACGACCCGGGCCACGCCCAGCCCGCGCACCACGCTGGGCAGAAGCAGCAGCGCCGCCAGCCCGGCGGCCTCCGTTCCCGTCACCGGACGCAACGCCATCCCGCCGGCTGCGGTCGCAAGCGCCACGCCGGCGGCAACCGTCAGCAGAAACGCCAGCAGCCCGGCCATTAGCCACCCGGCATAGCCGCGCCAGAGCGCCAGGATGGGCAGCAGCGCGCCCAAGCCCCGCCGTGTCATGCTACCCCCTGAACCGGCCGTGCCCGGCCATCGGACAACTCCAGGGTCCGGCCACCGAAAGCATGTGCCGCCGTGGAATGGCTGGCTAGGATCACCGTACGCCCGAGCGCCAAGCGCCGCAGGCTGTCCAGCACATCCGCCTCGGTTGCCGGGTCAAGATGCGCTGTCGGTTCGTCGAGCAGCAGCAGCGGGGCGTTGCGGACAAAGGCCCGCGCGATGGCCACACGCTGCGCCTGGCCGCCGGACAGGCCGTAGCCGCCCTCTCCGATGAGCGTGTCCAACCCATCGGGCAGCGCCGCCGCGAAGGACGCGATGCCGGCTGCACGGGCTGCGTCCTCCACCTCGCGGTCGGTTGCGTCCTCCCGCCCGAAACGGATGTTGTCGCGGATGCTGCCGGCGAACAGCACCGGGCGCTGGCCAATCCACGCCGTCATCCGCGCCAGTGCCGAAGGCACGATCGTGCTGATGTCAGCGCCGTTCAGGGTGATGCGCCCGCCGTCCGGACGGACGAAGCCCAGCAGCAACTCGATGATGGTCGATTTGCCGGCGCCGGACGGCCCCACCAGCACCATGGTTTCCCCGGCAGGCACCCGGAAGCTCAGCCCGTCGAGCACGGCGCCGCGTGACGGGTCCCAGGCGTAATGCACGTCGTGGAACGCGACCGTCACGCCTTTAGCTTCCACGGTGCGGACCGGCGGCGCGCTGACTGGTTCCTGCGGCTCCGGCAGGCCCGCCAACTGCTCGGCTGCCCCTGCCGCTTGCAAGCGGTCTTGATAGGCCGCCGCAAACACCCGGAGCGGCGCGAAGAACTCGGCCACCAGCACGAGCACGAAGATTGCCGTCGTCGGGTTGGCCCCGCTGCGCCACGTCGCCGCATAGCGCCCGGCCAGCAGCACAAGGGACGCCGCGGCGGCGCAGTCGAGCGCCGCCGACGACAGGAACGCAACCCGCAGCACCCGCAGCGTCCGGCGGCCCAGGTCGTCCGCCGCCGCCTGCAGGCGCTGCGCCTCCTGTTCGGCCCGCCCGGCGAGAACAATGGTGGCGACGCCGCGGACGCGGTCGAGGAAGCGGGCCTGCAAGCGGCCCATCGCCACGAACTGCCGCTGTGACGCCGCCGCCGCTCCCAGTCCCGCCAATGCCATCCCAACCGGAACCAGCAGCCCGGCGAGGGCCAGGATCAGCGCGCCCCAGGGGTCAACCAGCAGCACCGCAAGCCCTACCAGCAACGGCGAGGCCAGCGCGAGGACCGATGCGGGCAGCCAGCGGGCGAACAGGCCCTCCAGCGCTTCGATGCGGTCCACTGCCAGGGCGGCCAGCTCGCCGGACTGTGCCCCGCGAAGGAAGTGCGGCCCGGCGTCGAGCAGGCGTACGAACAGGTCGCTGCGCAGCCGCCGTCGCGCCGCCACTCCGGCTGTGAACGAAAGGTCGTCCGACACGATCAGCAGGACCGCCCGCAACACCGCCAGCCCCGCGAACAGCAGCGGCCATGCAGCGACGGACGCGCCGTCCTGCGGTGAGGCCGTCAGGATCGCGCCGGCCAGGAGCCGCGCCAGGCACCAAGCCTGGCCGACGGCCGCCAGCGTCGCCAGCGCGCCCAGCATCGCCACGGGGCGGACTGCGCGCCGACCCACCGCCATGTTGCGCATCATCCAGGCCCGGCCGGGCTTCGGCAGACGTGTCACTGCGACTCCCCGCTTTCGCCAGCCGCCGCTACGACGCCAGTGCCCGGCGGGCCGTTGTCGCCAGCCATTCGGCGGCAACCGGCAGGATGGCATCGTTGAAATCATAGCCGGGGTTGTGCAGCTCGCCGCCCGGCCGGGCCGGACCGTTGCCGATCCAGACGAAGGCGCCGGGCTTTTGTTCCAAGTACCAGCCGAAATCCTCGCCCGCCATGCTGGGCGGCACATCCCTTCGCACGGGGAGGCCCAACTCGCCGGCGCAAGCCGCCGCGAGGTCCGCCTCCGCCCGCGTGTTCACCGTGGCGCAGACGCCGTGCTGGACATCCACGTCGATCGTCACGTCGGAACCCGCGGCAATCCCTGCCGCCACGCGGCGGATGCTGGCCTCAACCAAGTCGCGAACGGCAGGGCGGTGGGTGCGGAAGGTGCCGGACAGCACGGACCGGCTCGGGATCTGGTTCGCCGCCGCCCCGGCGTTCATCGTGCAGATCGAGACGACAGCGCGTTCGAGCGGGTCCACGTTGCGGGACACCACCGATTGCAGCGCCACCAGGAGATGCGCGGAGGCGAGCAAAGGATCACGCGAAAGGTGCGGCATGGCGGCGTGGCCGGCATGTCCGTCCACAACGATCTGGACCCGCGCGCCGGCCGCCATCACCGCGCCGCCATGCACGGCCATGGTCCCCGCCTCAAGGCCGGGCCAGTTATGATAGCCGAAAATGCGCTCCATCGGGAACCGGTCGAACAAGCCGTCAGCCAGCATGTTCCGCGCCCCGCCATAACCCTCCTCGGCGGGTTGGAACACGAAGTGGACAGTGCCCGACCAATCAGAGGCGCGTGCCAGCAGGGCTGCCGCACCCAGTAAGCTGGCGGTATGGCCGTCATGGCCGCAGGCGTGCATCGTGCCCGGCGTGGTGGATGCATAAGGCAGCCCCGTCGTTTCGGTGATCGGCAAAGCATCCATGTCGGCACGAAGCCCGACGCTGCGGTTGGATGACCCGCGCGTCAGCGTCGCGACGACCCCGTGGCCGCCGACGCCAGCGGTGAACGGCACGCCGAGGCTGGCAAGCGTGTTGCACACGAAAGCCGCGGTTTCGCTTTCCTGCAGCGACAGCTCCGGATGTTGATGCAGGCGCCGGCGCCATTGCGGGAGGGCTTGCTGCAAGCTGGAATCCATTCACCACGCTCCATCTTGCCATGGATGTGCCGCTTGCCCGTCACTCGCGCAAGATGCGGCTATGCAGGTGTCTTGCTGGCCAGCGTGCCGAGCATGGGACTGTCGAGGCGTTTCCGCTGCAGCGGCAGGCGCACCTTGTATCGGGTGCCGTCGCCCTCCTCAACCTTCAAGGTGGCGCCGAGCTGCCGGGCGAAGCCTCGGATCAACTGGATGCCAATGCCATCGCGGGTTCCGGACTCCGTCTCGACCCGGCCGGCAGGAATGCCGACACCGTCGTCGAAGATCTCAAGCTCGGCATGGTCCCGGTCAGCTTTCAGATAGACCGAGATGCTGCCGCGGCGACCGCCGGGGAAGGCGTATTTGACCGCGTTGCTGACGGTTTCCGTCACGATGAGCGCGAGCGGCACGGCCTGATCACTCGACATCTTGAGTTCCGGAGCTTCGATCTCCAGGCGCAGCCGTTCACCGGCTTTTTCGCCCATCGCCTGGAACAGTTGGCTGCACAACTCGATCAGGAACTCCCGCATGTTGATCGTGTGAAGCTCGCCGTGGGCGTAAAGGTGGCGATGCAAGGTTGCAAGCGTCCGCACCCGGTCTCGCGCCGATTGAAACTCGGCCCGGGCTTCCGGCAGGCGGATACGGCTGGCTTGGAGGTTCAGAAGACTTGCGACCACCTGGAGATTGTTCTTCACCCGATGATGGATTTCCTGCATCAGCAGTTCCTGCTGGTCGATGGCCGCTGCCAAACGGCTTTGCTGCCGGTGCAGCATGAGCGTCGCCCGTTGGAAAGAGACAGCCAGTTGCCTCAACTCGCGTGTGGATGGTGGGTCCTGACAGCCCGGGCGCCTTTGAAAGACTGTTTCAGGCCGCCATCGGCTCACGGCCTCATGGAGTGACGCCAATGGGCGTGACACCAAGGCTGTCGCCGCCGCCGCCGTGCCAGCCATTCCCAGCAGCCAAGCCGCTAGCATGGCGACCGACGGTCCCGAGAACAGCGCCACCGCAAGCAGCGGCAGCGTTGCCACTAAATGGATGCAGAACACGCGGATCGTGAGCGTGTTCCACATTTTCCACCAGCGCTTCATTCCATGACCGGTCCAGGAAACCGGTATGAGGTCACTTTTTCCGGTCTTCCTCAATCAGCTTAAGCAACTCGTCCGGGATCGGTTCCTGAGCGATGTCATCGTAGAGTTGGTGCAAGCTCCGCTGCAGCCAGATGTCGAATGCGGGTATCACGGGCTTGACCTGCTTTCGCGATGTTTGCGGCTGTTTGGACTTACGCTGGGTCATTCTGCAATAATTCATGCCCGTCTAACCCGGAAGCTCGCACCCCTAACAAACAACGCTCACAAGGGTTTCAGATGACGTTGCGGAAACGGGTTCAGCCCTCAGCGCAACCCTGCAGCAACGGCCGGGATCTCATCGCCGACATGCCCGACCTCAAGCAGGCGCGTAGCGCGGGCACCGATTCGGTCCTTGCCTTTCACGTCGGTCGTCTCCCCGAGCAGCCACGCCTCAAGCTGCCGGCGCGCCCGGAACACCCGGCTTTTGGCCGTGCCCACGGCGCAGCCCGTCGTCTCGGCAAGCGCCTCGTAGCTCATGCCGTGCACCACCACCATCAGCAGCGCTTCCCGCTGATCGGCCGGCAGGCGGGTCATCGCCCGGCCCAGCTCCTTGAGCGCCAAACGGTCCTCGTGCGCCGCCTCGGTCGCGAACGTGGATTGCGGCACATCGTCGATGTCGGTGGTGTCGCGGCGCTTGCGCAGGTTGGAGATGAAGCGGTTGCGCAGGATGCGGTGCATCCAGGCCGGAAAATTAGTGCCTGGAATGAAGCTCGCATGGGCCGACAAGGCATTGCACACAGCGTCCTGAACGAGATCCTCGGCGGCCGAACGGTTCCTCGTGAGTGCCAGCGCTTGGATGCGCAGCTTGGGAAGGATCGAAATGACTTGGTCGTGGAAAGAAGGGTTCATCGATCTGCCTTTTTGCCTCAGTGTGAACCCAATGGCCGAGCATCGCCGGGCGTTGCACTCTCTCAATCACGAAATCATGAGCGGCTCAGGCCGGGTCGGCCTCGCGGCCCTCCATCAATGCCGCGAGGCCGCTGCGTGCGCGGGACAAGCGCGCCTTCATCGTGCCGACCGGAACGCCGCAGATGGCGGCGGCCTCCTCGTGCGACATCTCTTGGGCGCCGACGAGGATCAGCGCTTCCCGCTGCGACGGGGGCAGGCGCCAGATAAGCTGCTGCAGGTCGGTGATGTCCGCCTGGGCGTTCTGCTGCGGGTCGGCGGCCTCCGCTTCCTCGAACCGCGCCTGCAACGCAGTGGCTTCCCGCTTGCGCCGGCGGGCCTGCTCATAGAATTGGTTGCGCAGGATAGTGAACAGCCAGGCTTTCAGGTTCGTGCCGGGCTGGAACTGGCTGATTGCGCCAAGGGCGCGTACAATGCTGTCCTGCACCACATCGTCAGCCGCGGCACGGTCCCGTACCAGGAACCGCGCAAAGGCGCGGAGGTCCGGCAGCAGCGCCACGATTTGGTGCCGGGTGTCGGCATCGGCTATGTCCATCTGCGCATCACCAATCAACTCGACTGCCCGCCTCATCCCGCTTATCCGGTCCACACAGCATCAGTGCACGCCGCTTGTGCATGAAAGGGACGACTCATGGCCAATCTATGTCGCGAGGACCTGATCCGGGCGCTGCCCTACGCGCGGCGCTACGCCCGCGCGCTCACGGGCAACCAGAGCCGCGGCGACTCCATGGTTGCGGACAGCCTCCGCGACCTGCTGGCCGGCGACGCCGCGCTCGACGAGGCCCGGCACAGCCTTTATCACGCCATCACGCGCCGGTTCGACAGCCTGAGCACGCTTAAGACCAACTTCCTCACAGGCGGCCTATCGCAGGTCCAGCGCCAACTGCTGCTGCTGACCTCGTTGGAAGAGGTGCCGATCCAGGCCGCCGCCGAGATCGTGCAGCTTCCCATGGCCGAGGCGGAAACCCAGTTGGCCGACGCGCGCGCCCACCTGCGCGCCGGCGCCGCGACCGACGTGCTCATCATCGAGGACGAGCCGATCATCGCCATGGACATCGAAGAACTGGTGCAGAACTGCGGACACAATGTCGTGGGCGTCGCAACCACCGAGGCCGAAGCGGTGAAACTTGCCGAACTGCACAAGCCCGGCTTGATCCTCGCCGACATCAACCTCGGGATCGGCGGCGACGGCACCTCGGCGGTGGCGCGCATCATGCGGCACCATTACGCCCCGGTCATCTTCGTGACCGCCTATCCGGAGCGACTGCTGACCGGGGAGGATCTCGAACCCGCATACGTCATCACCAAGCCGTTCGAGCCGCTCACCCTTGCCATTGCGACCTACCAGGCCGTGACTGGGGGCGTGCGCCTCGATTGACCGGCCCGGTGCCGGGCGCCCAATAATCACCGGCTAATCATCGGCGGCCTTTGGCAACCAAGTCCCTGCCGCTGCGATGCACAAACAATTCTCCGATGGCCCAGGAGTGACAACCATGCACACCCCCCTGCGCGCGGGCCATTCGATGACGCCGGCCCGCGCCCCCCGCATCTGCCTGTTGGACGGCGACGCGGCGCTTCCAGACCTCGAACGCGCGGCCTCGCTCGGCTTCAACCACGTGCTGCTGGCTGCGGCGCCGGCGGACGTTGCGGCATGGGTGGCTGCGGCGCGGCCGCTCGGCCTGTCTCTCCTGGTCGATGTCCACGTCAATGAACTGCCCATCGAAGCCGCCGGCGGGGACGGCATTCCCACGATGTTCGCCGTGACCCCGGCGCCCACCGTCGATCCGCGGCAGCAGCCCAGGAACGCCCAAGCCGCCGTTGTCACAGTGACGGACGCCGACGACGCCGAGCGGCTTGCCGAATGGTGGGCGACGCGCATCGCGGGGTTGACGGCGGCCGGCGTGGCGGGTGTGCGGCTGCTCGGGCTGGCCGGCTTGCCGGCGGCGGCCGTAGCGCCCTTCCTGGCCCGCTTGCGCGGGCTGGTCCTCGATGCGGTCTTGTTCGCCTGGACGCCGGGCCTCGCCTGGGACAGCGTAGCGAGCCTGCCGGAGGGCGCGGCCGACTACGTCGCGTGCTCGCTTCCGTGGTGGGACGGGCAGGCCGACTGGCTTTGGCGGGAACTCGACACGCTGCGGCGCATCGCCCCCATCGTCGCGCCGGCGGGCGAGCACACCGGCGGTTTGGCCG
>CAXTUQ010000262.1:0-7993 GCA_964247405.1 uncultured Acetobacteraceae bacterium | reverse complement strand
GGGTCCTGCCGCCGACGACGGGGGTGGTCAGCCTGGACGGCCAGGCGGTGACGGGGCCGGGGCCGGAGCGCGGGGTGGTATTCCAGCAGCCGGCCCTGTTCCCCTGGATGACCGTCGCCGGCAATGCGGGCTTCGGCCCGCGCATGAGGGGGGAAACGTCGGTCGCCGCGGACGCCCGGGTGGAGCAATGGCTGCGCACCACGGGGCTGTGGGAGTTCCGCGGGCGCTACCCGTATGAGCTGTCGGGCGGGATGCAGCAGCGCCTGGCCATCGCGCGCGCCTTGTGCAACGAGCCCAAGGTGCTGCTGATGGACGAGCCGTTCGGCGCGCTCGATGCGCTGACGCGGGAGCGGATGCAGGAGGAGCTGCACGCCGTTTGGCGCCGCACCGGCATGACGGTGGTGTTCATCACCCACAGCGTCGAGGAGGCGGTCTATCTCGGCACCGAGGTGGTCGTCATGTCGCCCCGGCCCGGCCGCATCGTCGCGCGCCTGCCGATGCCTTTCGCCCGCGGCCATGCGGCGGAAAGCATCCGCGCCGTCAAGAGCCGCCCGGACTTCGTGGCGGCGCGCGAGGAAGTATTGTCCCTGATCTGGGAAATGGCTGATCACTAAGCCCTGAATTGGAAACCGCCATGCAGCCTAACTCGCTCCACGCCCGCGACATCGCGAGCCTTGTCCACCAGCAGACCGACCTCGACCGTCACAGCCGCGAAGGGGCGGTGCTGATCGACCGCGGCGAGGGCTGCCGGGTGTGGGACACCGAGGGGCGGGAGTACATCGAGGCGATGGCCGGGCTGTGGTGCGCCAGCCTCGGCTTCAGCGAGCGGCGCCTGGCGGACGCGGCGCATCGGCAGATGCTGAAGCTGCCGTACTATCATACCTTCTTCGCCAAGGGCCACGAACCCGCCGTGGAGCTGGCGGAGCGGTTGCTGGCCGTGGCGCCGCCCGGCATGGCGCGCGTGCTGTTCCAATGCAGCGGGTCGGAGGCGAACGACGCCGCGATCAAGCTCGCCTGGAACTACTGGGGCGTGCAGGGGCAGCCGCAGCGGCGGAAGTTCATCGGGCGGGTCCGCGGCTACCACGGCAACACGGTTGCGGCCGTCAGCCTGTCCGGGCAGCCGCACATGCACCAGGGGTTCGGCCTGCCGCTGCCGGGCTTCGTCCATGCGGACAACCCGAACTACTACCGCTTTCATGAGGCGGGGGAGGGCGAGGAAGCGTTCAGCGACCGCATGGCCGCGAACCTGGAGGCGCTGATCCAGCAGGAAGGGCCGGAGACCATCGCCGCCTTCTTCGGCGAGCCGGTGCAGGGCGGCGGCGGCGCCATCACCCCTCCGCGCGGCTACTGGCCGGCGATCCAGGCCGTGCTCAAGCGCCACGGCATCCTGCTGATCGCCGACGAGGTGATCTGCGGCTTCGGCCGCACCGGCAGCATGTGGGGCTGCGAAACCTACGGCATCGAGCCGGACATGATCTCCTGCGCCAAGCAGCTTTCGGCGGCGTACCAGCCGATCTCCGCCCTCTTGGTCAGCACGGGCGTGCACGAGGCGCTGTTGGAGGGCAGCCGGCGCCACGGCAGTTTCGGCCACGGCTACACCTATGGCGGCCATCCCGTCGCCTGCGCCGTCGCGATCGAGACGCTGAAAATCTATGAGGAGCGCGACATCGTGGGCCATGTGCGCGACGTGGCGCCAGCCTTCCTGCGCGGGTTGGAAGCGTTCCGCGGCCACCCGCTGGTCGGCGACGTGCGCGGCGTCGGCCTGATCGCCGGGGTGGAGCTGATGGCCGACAAGGCGGCCCGGCAACCTTATCCCGCCGCCGCCGGGGTTGGCCTGCGCGTGCAGGCGGCGTGCGAGCGCCACGGCCTGATCGTGCGCGCCATCGGCGACCGCATCGCCTTCACCCCGCCGCTGATCCTGGATGGTGCAGAGGCGGCCGAGCTATGTGCCCGGTTCGGCCGGGGTTTGGACGCGGCCTGGGCCGAGATGCGGGGTGAGCCGGAGTTGGCCGCCGCGGAGTAGGGTGGCGGCCGTGATCAGGCTTCCCGAGGCGGTGCCGCGGGGCTTGCCTGAGCCTGGCGGCTTCGCCGAGGAAGTCGATCATGATCGGGCTTCGTCCTCTGGCACGCATCCGCCTTGCGCGGTCCCAGGGTGATCTTGAGCCGGTTTTGAGGCTGGTGGAATGACCCTTGCCTCAGCCCCATGTCTCTCAATGAGAGCGAGCCAGCCACAACGGAACGGCAATCAGGACGATTCATGGACGATCAGCGCGAGATCACGAAGTGGCCCGAGGATGAACAGGACTCTGCCGTCGCGAGATCGCGAACCCCGCCCGCCGGCGACGCTGACCCGGGCAGGAAGAAAACTGATGACAAAGACAAGAACAAGGACAGCGACCAGGACAAGAAAGAGTCCGAAAGCAAGGATGAAGGCGACGGCAAAGGCAAGAAGAACTCCCGCCTCCCCCTGATCATCCTGGCCATCGTCGTCGTCATCGCGGCGATTGGCGGCGGCGTCTGGTGGTATCTGCACCGCAACCAGACCAACACCGACGACGCCTATACCGAGGGCCGCGCCGTCCTGATCGCCCCGCAGGTCAACGGCTATGTCGTGACCCTGGCCGTCAACGACAACCAGTTCGTCCACAAGGGCGACCTGCTCGTGCAGATCGACCCCCGGCCCTACGTCGCCGCCCGCGACCTGGCGCAGGCGCAGCTCCTGGCGGCCCAGGGACAACTCGACAACGCGAAGGCCAACCTGGACCTTGCCAAGGAGACGTTCCCGGCCCGGCTGCGCCAGGCCCAGGCACAGGCGGAGCAGGCCCGCGCCCAGCAGGACAAGGCGCAGGCGGACCTGAAGCGCCAGCGCAACATCGACCCCCGCGCCACCACGCAGCAGGACATCGACGCCGCCGTGGCCGCGGCACGCTCCGCCAGCGCCACCACGGGGTCGCAGCAGGCCAACGTGGAGATCAACCGCCCGGTCCCGCTGAACATTGAGTTGGTTCAGACCCAGGTGGCGCAGGCGGAGGCGCAGGTCGCCCAAGCGCAGGCGCAGCTTGAGCAGGCGGACCTGAACCTGGACTACACCCACGTCATGGCGCCGCAGGACGGCCGGGTGACCCGGCGCAACGTGGAGATGGGCAACTACCTGCAATCCGGCACACAGATCATGGCGCTGGTGACGCCGGAGGTTTGGGTGACGGCAAACTTCAAGGAAAGCCAGTTGAGCCGCATGCGGCCGGGGCAGCGTGTGGAGTTTGAGGTCGATGCCTACCCGAGCCTCAAGCTGCGCGGCCACGTCGATTCCATCCAGCTCGGCTCCGGCTCCCGCTTCAGCGCCTTCCCGGCGGAGAACGCGACCGGCAACTTCGTGAAGATCGTGCAGCGCGTGCCGGTGAAGGTGGTGATCGATTCAGGCCTCGACCCCAACCTGCCCCTGCCGCTCGGCCTGTCCGTCGTGCCCACGGTGTTCTTCGAATGAGCGAGGCCGCTAGCGCGCAGAGTGACGAGAAGGGGGGCGAGGGCAAGCGGGAATGGAAGTCCAGCCACAACCCTTGGCTGGTCGCCGTGGTGGTGACGCTCGGCGCCTTCATGGAGGTGCTGGACACCACCATCGTCAACGTGTCCCTGCCGCACATCGCCGGCAACCTCGCGGTCGGGTACGACGAGGCGACCTGGGCGCTCACCTCCTACCTGCTGGCCAACGGCATCGTGCTGACGATCTCCGGCTGGCTCAGCAGCGTGTTCGGGCGCAAGCGCTATTTCCTGCTGTGCATCGCCGGGTTCACGGTCTGCTCCTTCCTGTGCGGCGCGTCCACCAGCCTGCCCGAGCTGATCGTCTTCCGCCTGGCGCAGGGCTTCTTCGGCGGTGGCCTGCAGCCCAACCAGCAATCCATCATCCTCGACACTTTCGACCCCTCGCAACGGGGCAAGGCGTTCGGGATCACGGCCATCGCCACCATCGTCGCCCCGGTGCTGGGACCGACCCTGGGCGGCTTCCTGACCGACACCTACTCCTGGCGCTGGGTGTTCTTCATCAACGTGCCGATCGGAATCGCCACCTTCTTCGCCGTGCAGGCGCTGGTGGAGGACCCGCCCTGGGCTCGTGCGCGGCCGGCCGGGGTGGACTACGTCGGGCTGTCGCTGATCACCATCGGGCTGGGCTGCCTGGAGGTGGTGGCTGACCGCGGAGAGGACGACGACTGGTTCGGGTCCAACTTCATCGTGACCATGTTCATCCTGGCGATGCTGGGCATCGCCGGGGCGATTGCCTGGCTGCTGTATACGAAGAAGCCGGTGGTCGATCTCCGAGTGCTGAAGGACCGGAACTTCGCGCTGGGCTGCCTGATGGTCGCGGCCATGGCCGCCGTGCTGTATGCCAGCGCCGTGGTGATCCCGCAGTTCGCGCAGCAGCAGCTCAACTACACCGCGACCTGGGCCGGGCTGATCCTGTCGCCGGGCGGGGTGGTGGTGATCATCCTGATTCCCATCGTGGGAAAGCTGACCAGCGTCGTGCCGCTCAAGTACATCATCGCGATGGGCTTCTTCATCATGGGATGCTCGCTGATTTATTCGCACTACCTGGTGCCCAACATCGACTTCAAGACGTTGTCCTACATGCGCGCCGCGCAGACGGCCGGCCTGGGCTTCCTGTTCGTGCCGATCAGCACGATTGCCTTCTCGACCTTGCCGCAGTCGGGGAACGCCGACGCCTCGGCGCTGTTTACCATGTTCCGCAACTATTTCGGCTCGCTGTCCATCTCCGCGGCGACGGCGTTGGTGACGGAACGCAGCCAGATTCGCCAGGCGCACTTGGTGTCGCACACCTCGCTGCTGGACCGCGGCTACACGATGACCATGAACCGGTTGCAGGGCGACTTCCTGGCCCAGGGCAACCCCGCGGGCGGGACCGCGCAGCAGGCGACGAACTGGCTGTATCAGCAGCTTCACGCGCAGGCGTCGGTCCTCGCCTATAGCGACGTGTTCATGATCACTGCCATCATGTCGTTTGCGATCATCCCGTTCTGCTTCCTGATGTCGGGCAACACCGGCGGCGGAAGCAAGCCCGCGGGGCATTGACCCTGCATGAATGCGGCGGCGCGGTGAATTAGGCGACCTGGAAGCCGTGGGCGAAGGGGTCGCGGCTGTCGATGAAAATGGTGTTGTGACCGGTCAGCCGCGCCCAGCCGGCGATGGACGGCACGACCGCATCGAGGCCGCCGACGCTGGCCCGGGCCTCGACCCGGCCGTGGAACAGCGAGCCGATGATGCTCTCATGCACGAAGGCGTCGCCGGGCTGCAGCCGGCCCTGCGCCGCCCATTGCGCCATCCGCGCCGAGGTGCCGGTGCCGCAGGGCGAACGGTCGATGGCCTTGTCGCCGTAGAACACGGCATTGCGCGCGGTGGCCTCCGGATGGTGCGGCGCGCCGGCCCAAAGGAGGTGGCGCAGGCCGCGGATTTCCGGGCGCTCGGGATGCACGAACTCATGCGCCGCCAACGCTTCGCGCAGCGCGACGCTCCAGCGCACCAGGTCGGCCCCCGCCACGTCGGCGATGTCGCGGAAGGCGGGCTGCGGGTCGATGATGGCGTAGAAGTTGCCGCCGTAGGCGATGTCGACCGTGAGGGCGCCTAACCCCGGGCACTCGACGAGAAGGCCGCTGCTGTGCAGGAACGACGGCACGTTGGTGATGCGGACTTCCTCGACGTGCTCGCCGTCCTGCCGGTATTCCGCCCGCACTGGCCCGGCTGGCGTGTCCAGCCACAATTCGCCCGGCGTGCGCGGGCGGGCCAGCCCGTGCTCCAGCGCCATCGTCACCGTGCCAATGGCGCCGTGCCCGCACATCGGCAGGCAGCCCGTCGTCTCGATGAACAGCACGCCGATGTCGCAGTCGTCGCGGGTCGTGGGATACAGGATCGCGCCGGACATGAGGTCGTGCCCGCGCGGCTCGAACATCAGCCCGGTGCGGACCCAATCGAACTCGGCGATGAATTGCGTCCGGCGCTCCAGCATGGTGGCGCCCCGGAGCGGCGGGGCGCCGCCGGCGACGAGGCGCACCGGGTTGCCGCAGGTGTGGCCGTCAAGGCAGAAGAAGGTGTGGCGCGACATCGTGCGGGTCCTTTACCGAAAGCCGCCCGGCCGGAACGGGCCGAGCGGGATGGGCGGCGGGCGCCCAGCGATCAGGTCCGCGACGATGCGCCCGGTCGCCACCTTCTACTTAATCCAAGGCGAAACGCTGGGCGATCTCGCGCGGAACTGGCTGCAAGTTCCAATAACTGCTGAAGCGATGCCATCCCTCTTCGGTTGCGATCTTTCCACGCTGCCTCCGGTCGGCCTTTCCCACACGCCGGATTGATTCCTCCTCCGGACAGTGCAGAAAAACGGGCAGCAACTCGCCACCATGCCGCACCATCAATGCCTCGAACTGCTCAAATAGGGGCAGATCCTCTGGCTCGGAGTAGCAGAATGTGGTCACGACCAGCGGAACGCCATGCGTGGCGGCAGCTTTCAAATCGGCAAGACGGACCGCGTGTACCAGTTCGTAGAAGCCGGGGGCACCGTGGTCGAGCACCGTCCGTGCGAGACCAATGGCGGCGTGGTTGTCGAACAATCGGCCTGGCACAGCCTGTAGCAACGTCTTAGCAACAGTCAGCTTGCCGCATACAGGAGCGCCATGAAGGAAAAGCAGCTTCATGTCTTTCCGGGTGCCCCATCCCCCGCGTCGAAACGATGTGCTGCCGTCGTCATCCAACCCCGAGAAACGCATCCAAGGCGCGGCTCACATTCGCAAGCGTTGCCTCATCCAGGCGTCCGATGCGAGCACCGGCCTTGCTGCGCGGGATCGTCGTCGCCTTCCACCATCACCTGTGACCGTCGCCGCAGCCCGGTGTCGCCGCCCGGCTCCACCGTGACTCGGATAGGCGGCATGTCGTGCAGTTCGCTGTTCAACGGCAGCACGGTGAGCGATGGATGCCCGGCGTAAAGGTCCGCTTGCACGATCAGCGCCGGCCGTGGCTTGCCGTAGTCGCCGGAGCTGACGACCGTCACGAGGTTGCCCCGCGTCACGCCGTCCAGCCCTCCGTATCGGACACGCCCTCAATCCAGCCCATCACCGCCGCTTCGTCGCTGCCCGCGTCGGCCGCGCGCTCAGCCAAAACTCGGGAATGTCGGCGCGCCTCGGCCGCAGCCGCCCGGTCCTGCTGCCGCTCCACATAGCCGCGCATGAACTCCCGCAATACTTGCCCAGCCGGTTTGTCCTCCTTGGCCGTGGCGGCCGTAAAGGCCGCCTTCAGCTCCGGGTCCACTCGGAAGTTGAAGCTTTCCACTTTAGGGCGCGTGCTGGTCCGCGGCATCGCTTCGTCCTCGGGATATTGTATGTGCTTCACACGTACAATGCAATTGCACAATGTGATCCAGTATCGACTGACTCGGGTGATAGGTCCGACTGGCTTTGAGTCGCGACGCATCGCTTGGTAATGGCGCATCGGCGGGCCGGCTTGCGCGGCGGCCTGGATGCGGGTTGCATGGCGGCCCAAAACGAAGGGGGAAGGGAACATGGACTTCACGGGCAAGGTGGCGCTGATCACCGGGGGCGCGAACGGCATCGGGCGGGCTGCGGCACTGGGCTTCGCGCGGCGGGGTGCGCGCGTCGTGGTGGTGGACCGCGACACGGCGGCGGGCGAGGCGGCGGCCGAGGCGATCCGGGAGCACGGCGGCGAGGCGCGGTTCGTGGCCGCCGACGTGACCCGGTCCGCCGATGTGCAGGCCTACGTTCAGGCAACGCTCGACGCTTATGGCGCGATCGACTGCTTCTTCAACAACGCCGGCATCGAAGGCACGGTGACGCCCACCGTGGATTACGAGGAGGCGATGTTTGACGCGGTGATCGCGGTGAACCTGAAAGGCGTGTTCCTCGGCCTGCGCCACGTGTTGCCGGTGATGCTGCGTCAGGGGCGGGGGGCGGTGGTCATCAAGGCCTCGACCGCGGGCCTC
>CAXTUQ010000261.1:0-8008 GCA_964247405.1 uncultured Acetobacteraceae bacterium | reverse complement strand
GCCAGGGACGTGCTGGGCAAGGCTGCATCAAACCGGGGCGGGTGCCCGGCGCAGCAGCCCGCTCAGCGCCGGGCCGACGAAGGGCACGCGTCCGGCAAGGGCCGGAAGGCCGGCCCGCAGGGCGAAAACGATGAACAGGGCCGCCGCCAGCGTTTCGCAAGCCTCGGTGAACAGCCCGGCGCCGTCGTTGTAAGGGTCAATGCCAAGCGGGCTGACGAGGTGGAAGAAGACCGCGCCCGACATCAGCGCCACCGCGCCCAGCGCGCCGAGCAGCCGGGTCGGGGGCAGCAGCACCAGGACGGACGTAAGCATCTCGGCGCTTCCCACGGCGATCCGCATGAACTTCTCGTGCCCGTGGAAGCCCAGCCAGTCCGTCAGCACGGTGAACAGGAAGGTGCTGCCGGGATGGCCGGTCAGCTTGTACTGCTCGTACCACAGCAGGATGCCGGCGATGAACAGCGCGGCGGGCCAGGTCAGCAGGCGCAGCACGCGGTCGGCGGTCAGGGGGCGCATGGGATGTTCCTTGCTCGGAAGCGGGTCCCGCACCCGCCGATGCTTGGAGCTTGGCGCGGCGCCGCCGGGGGTGGAAATGCCGTTTGGTGATGGTGTCCATAAGCGGCCTGCCTGCGGCGCTTGTCGGCTTTGGCGCACTGGACAGGGCGCCGGCGCGGAAGACGGGGCCTTGGATCAAGGGTGATCCTTGGTTCAGGCGGAAGCGCCGGGTGGAGGCCCGCACGACGGACGCGCGGACCTCCGGGGCCTGGTTGCCGCTACGACGCGAGGCGGTAGGCCCGCAGCAGCGCCGGGTGGCGGTTGAAAGCGCCGCTCCATCGGCCCCGCAGCAGGTTGTCCAGGCCCAGGCTGCGCCCGGCCTCGGTGACGGCGAACATGCCATGGGCGGCGATGATGGCGCCGTACGTCCAGGCCCACTCGGTCGGGTCGTTGTACAGGCCTAGCCATAGGTGGGCGGTGAACAGCATCGCCATGACGCCCGCGAACCGGACGGCGACGCCCAGCAGCAAGGAAACGGTCAGGAACACCTCGAACAGGTAAACCAGCGGCTGCAGGACGCCGATGCCGGGCAGCAGGACGTGCTCGACCAGTTGGGCGTGGAAAGGCAGCACCGTGAACTTGGCCAACTGCCCCGTCCAGAACGTGAAGGCGTCCGACACCGGCAAGGGCAGCTTCCAGATGGACCCTTGGTACCACAGCCCGGCGGTGACGGCCCGCATCAGCCAAATGGCGACGTGCTTGCCGGTGCGCTGCGCCGGGTCGCGCGACCAGTTCAGCCAGGCGATGCCGATGCTGCCGAGCAGCAGCGCCAGGAACAAGGCGACCGGGACGTACTTGGCCGGGCCAAGGCCGTTGTAGTCGCTGGTGTTGCCAACAAGGAAATTCCAGGTGTCGGACAGGGGATTGGGCATCGTGCATCTCCGTTGCATGGCGAAGCGCATGGCGCGCTACGGCATGATGGTCGGCACTCTGCCCAGGGCGGGCCAATGCAATGCACCTATGGTTTCCATCACCCGGCTGCTGGCGGCGGGCCGGCCTGCGGCGGCGCGGCAGCGTCCGCCCGAAGCGCCGCCCCCCTGTTCTCGCCCCCCCTGTCCTCGCCCCGTATGGGCCGGAAGCCGCAATGGATGCAGCGGGTGGAGTTGTCGTGCACGAGCTTCGCGCACAGCATCGGCGGCAGCGGGACGACCCGGCGGTTGACGAACGCGGCCAGGGCCATCCCGGCCGGCGGCGCCACCAGGTAGATCCAGAACCCGTCCCAGTGGCCCGACGGCACCGCCGACACCAGGCTGCGCGCGGGGTTCAGGCTGAACCCGGCGGACGCCGACACGTCGAACAAGCCGAGCAGGAAGGTCGCCGCAGCGGCCGCAAGGCCGGTGTAGCGCGCGGCCCGCAGGGTGGCGCCGGTTGCCAGGATCAGGCTCATGACCCCGAACGACGCCAGGAACTCGGCAGCGAACGGAAGCGTCGTCCTCATGCCGGTCGGGTAGGTCGCCAGCCAGTCCACCGGCGGCATCCGCAGGACGTCGCCGAAGCACGCCGCGGCGGCGGACAGCCCCGCCGCGGCGCCCAAGGTCTGGAACAGCACGTAGAACAGCGCGTCCCACGGCCGGACCTTGCCCATCAGGAAGAAGGTCAGCGTGGTCGCCGGGTTGAAGTGGGCGCCGGACTGGCGGCCCCAGCGGGAGTACGTCAGCAGCGCCGCCAGCGCCGCGACGGTTCCGCCCCCCGCCAGGCGCTGCCAGAACGGCCCCGCCAGGTGCGCGAAGCCCAGCCCGGGCGCCTGCATGACGGCGGCCACGGCCGCCCCGGCCAGCATGAGGACGCCCAGGCCCCACGCTTCCATCAGGTACTCCGGCCAGTTGGCCCGGAGCGCCGCCAGGGCCGACGACCTCGCCGCCGCCTGCGGAACGGGGGCGCTGCCTGGCGTGCCGCGGGCCGGGTCGGGCGCCGCCCCAGTACGGAGCGTTTGGCTGGCTTTGGGCGTGGCGGTCACTGGCTGCCCTTCCTGTTGCACGCATCCAGCGTCCCGCCGCCCGGCGCGCGCCGCAGCCGGACCTCCGCTTCCCGTTCGACGAAGGACCACTCCTCCGTGGCGCGGAGCCGGCGCAGCAGGTCGTCGAAGGCGGGCGCCTGTGCCGGCGCGAACTCGAACCAGGTCAGGAAGTCGAACGGCCCGCCGAGGTCGCGGCAGTGCAGCAGGCGGCGGGCGACGCCGGGCAGGTAGTCCAGTCCGATCCTGTTGTGGCCGGACCGCTCGCCGAACAGGGCCAGGCGCTCGTCCTGCGCCATGCGCCACCAGGCGTCCGACTTGCGGATCGGGATCAGGGCGGCGCAGGTAGCCTCCGCCCGCCCCAGCCCAGGCTGTGCCGCGCTCAGCACATCCAGCTCGGCCCGGCTGGCGTAGCGGTGGTTGCTGCCGAAGCCGCACAGGCGCCACATGCAGGGGGCCGCCGGCTGCTCCGGCCCCTCGGCCACCGTTATCCCGCTCACCGGGTCCAGGCCCGCCCCCCGCACCGCCGCCATGCCCGTCACGCGCCAAGGACCGGTCCCGCCGCCCAGGAAGTGGGTGATGCTGCTCATGGGTCGCGCTCCGGAGCGGTCCTGCGAAGGAAGCCGGCAGGCAGGTCCCTGTAGCAGGGGCCGGCATCGCTGTCCCTTATGGAAACCATGCTCACGAGGGCGCTTGCCGCGCAGGGCCGCGCAGGCCCAGCTTCGGATGTCCGCAGAAGGTGCAGCCATGCCATCCAAACGCCTCCTCGCCGCCCTGCTGGCGGCGCGCGGCGCCTGCCCCGACAAGGAAGCAACCCGGACCGAGGAGCCTGCCGTGCGCTGCCCGTTCTTGCCATCCCGACACGCGGCGGCGCTCATCGCCGTCCTGGCGCTCGCCGTCGCCCATCCCGCCGGCGCCGAGACCATGCACCTCCTTGGGGCCGAGCCGCGGCCCAACCAGGTCATGAGCGGGTCCGGCGTCGCCTTCGCCTTGCACTTCGACCACCCGCTCGACCATCAGGCGTCCCGCTTCATGCTGGTGGACGCCGGCGGCGCGGGCAGGACGGTCCCTGTCCGCCTCCAGTCCCAGCCGAGCGTGCTCTACGGGTCCGTTGGTCAGCTGCCGCCGGGCAGCTACACGCTGAACTGGTCCGCCCGGGCGAGCAGCGGCGCCGCGCTGAGCGGGACGCTTCCCTTCACGGTAGCCGCGGCACGGTGACGCGGCTGCCTGGCCCGGCCCCCTCATGCATTCCATGCCGCAACGGCATTGGCCCGGGCGCGTCGCGCAGCCGATGTTCCTTCCATGGCCCCATCCGGAAGTGCGGATCGGAGGGCTGGAGACAGGGAGCACATGTGATGCACGTCATGCGTGGCGCCGCCATGGCGCTTTTTGTGCCGGCCGGTTTCGGGGTTGCCGCGGCAGCCGTAGGGAGCGGTGCGCCGCGGCCGGCAGCGCCCGACAGCATCGCGGCTGCGGCACCCATGCCGGTGCGTCCCGTCATGCGGCCAAGGGCTGCCCGCATAGCCGGCGGCCCGCCAGCCAGCGCGCTGGAGGTGGCCGGGCAAAAGAGCGGAGCCGCTGCCTTCGCCCCGGCGTTCGGCGCCTGCCCCAATACCGGCGCGGTGCGGCTGGGACGGCTGGGATGATGGCCGCCGGCAAGCGCCTGTGGAGGGCGGGAGTCCTGGCCGGGTTCGCCGCCGCGTGGTGCGGCGGCGCCCAGGCCGAGTCCTGCTCGCCCGAGCAACTGATGGCCAAGGTCGCGACGTTCTCCGATCTCCTGGAACACAAGATGCAGGCGCCCCCGGCGTCGCGCAGGGCCGCAGTGGCCCGGATGCAGGAGGTGATGAAGCGGCACCCGGCGGCGCCGACGGGCTACGAAGGCGTTTGCGAGGCATACGACGACCTCGTTGACCAGCTCCGCCGTTGATGCGAGCGGACCCTTTCCGCCATGACCCGGACGGAAGCGCCATGTGGCCGGCGACGATAAGTGTCGGGCTTCCCCTGGCGCCATGCGGCGCTGGTTGCGGAACCGTGGGCCGGACGCTTGGAACAACCATTGCCCTATCCATGCCGGAAGACTTCCGGGCTGCGCCGCAGGGCACGCACCGGCACGTGACCGGCATCCACGCCGCTTTCCCGAATGATGCCGACGCCACTGCTTTGAGTTTCTGGAGCGCTGCCACCCATGCAAACCCGATTTGGAGGCAGCGGCTGATTGGCCCTCGCGGGGAACGCGTCACATGCATGTGGTTTCAGTGCCTCCATGCCAGCCCGCGCTGCGGATGGCCCAGTGCCTGAAGCCAACCCGGTGTTCAAGACCGGCCAGCTTGCCGGCGGTCCCAGTGACGGCAGGCCACCTGCGTTGCGGGGCGGCGTCAGGCCATCGAGGGCAGCCGATGAAAGCTTGGGATGGGAGGGCAGGCCATGACCGAGGCCGAGATGTCGCGTGCCGCTCGAAACACCGTGGGCGACGCTTTGCGGCGCTCTGCCGATGGTTTCCGCAACAAGACAGCCCTGTCGTTCGCAGATCGGGATTGGACCTATGCCGGGCTTGACCTCGCAGCGGACCGGGTCGCGCGGCGCCTGCTTGCGCTCGGCCTGCGACCCGGCGACCGCGTTTGCGCCTATGGCCGCAACTCCGACGGCTACCTGCTCGCCTGGCTTGGCTGCGCGCGGGCGGGGCTGGTCTACGTGCCTGTCAGCTACGCCCTGACCGTTGAGGAACTGGACCACATCGTCCGCCAGTCCGGGGCAGCGGCCCTGCTTTACCAGCCAGCCCTGCGCGAGGTGGCCGGGCGCGTTCGCGGGCGCACCGGCATACCCCACGCCGCGACGCTTGATGCGGGCACGGAGGGCGAGGCGGAGGCCGATATCCTCGCGGCAGCCCGGGACCTCCGCTGGGGCCAGCCGGGAGACCCGCCTCCTGGCGAGGCGGTCCGGGACGAGGGCCTGGCCCAGCTTCTATACACCGCGGGTACGACCGGCCGGCCGAAGGGTGCCATGATGACCCACCGGGCGCTGATGACTGAGTACGTGAGATCGGACCGCTGGCGACGGTTCTCAAGCCGGAAGAGCATGAGCGGCGGCCCGGCTCTGTTGGACGCCCGGTGCTGCACGTGCAGGCCCGCGTCGTGGATTCGGAGATGCGTGACGTGGCTCCGGGCGTTGCCGGGGAGATCGTATACCGCTCGCCCCAGTTGCTGCTGGGCTACTGGGACATGCCCGAAGAGACCGCGCGCGCCTTCGAGGGCGGCTGGTTCCACTCCGGAGACACCGCGACCCGCGATGCGGAGGGTTATCTGACCGTCGTTGACCGCACGAAGGACTTGATCAACACCGGAGGCACCCTCGTCGCGAGCCGCGAGGTGGAGGAGGCTTTGTTCACGCACCCCGCCGTCGCCGAGGTCGCGGTGATCGCGACGCCCGACCCGAAATGGATCGAGGCGGTCACGGCTGTGGTGGTGCTGCGGGAAGGGGCCGGGGGAAGCCCGGGCGGGCAGGTCGAGCAGAACCTGATCGCACATGTCCGCGGGACGCTTGCGCCGTTCAAAGTTCCCAAGCAGGTCTTCGTCGTGGAGAGCCTGCCCAAGAACACGGCGGGCAAGATCCTGAAGCGCGGACTGCAGGACCGCTACGCTGGGAGCGGCACGGCTGCGCTGCGGCCAGCTTAACCGGTTATGGGAGTGGGTTGCAGCGGACGCCGCGTCCGCTGGTCTGGGAACCGTGCCCGTTGGACTCAGGACCCACATAGGCTGGGATGGTTCCGTTTCCACGAAACCCAGCGGGGACCTGCGCAGCATCGGGCACAGGGGGTTGATCCCGGCCCGTCTGCGATACTGCTGCGGCAGGACCTGAACGTCACCTGGTGCAGCAGTCAGATGCGGCACACGGGCAGGAGCGCGGCCCGCTCCAGGAAGCACCTGCTGGCAGGCGGGAGCGGGCGCATCTCGGAAGGCGCAGTTGCCCTCCAGCGAGGGCCGGAGCCGTGGCAGTGGCGCCCCGCCATGCAATCCATAACGTCTCTGCATTGGCCGCGGCGATCCGGGACGCCGATCTTAGCGGCGTCGGTTGGCGGAGGGGATGCTCCCGAAAGCCCCCGCATCGAGGATGGAACATGAAGCACGTCGCACGCCTGGCCCTTGGGGCGGCCCTTGCTGTTCCTGCCCTGCTTCCCGCACGCGCCGCCGACCCGGCCTCACGCCGGGTCGCCATCGAATACGAGGACCTGACCCACACGCAGCCGCTGTCGTCGACGCCGTTCGTGTCGCACGCCGCCGGGCTGCACCTGTGGGAGGTGGGCAAGCCGGCCGGGGTGCCGATCCAGGTCCTTGCAGAGGACGGCAACCCCGAATGGATCCTGGGCGCCGCGGTCAGCGGCGCCGGCAAGGACTACGGCGACGCGGCGATGGGGCTGCCGACCATGCCGGGCGGCAAGCGCCGGGTCGAGCTGCAGGTAGACGAGCGGCACCCCATGGTGTCCGGCGCCTGGATGCTGGGCGCCAGCAACGACGGCTTCGCCGGCATGGACGCGGTGGACGCCTACCACCTGGGCGCGCCGCTGACGGTGGAGGCCTTCGCCCTCGACGCCGGCACCGAGGTCAACAGCGAGAAGAAGGAGTTCACCCCGATGCTCGGCGGCCTGCTCCGCGATCCCGAGCACGGCGTGGTCGCCCGCCATCCAGGCATCCGCGGCGACGCCGACCTGCCCGCCAGCTTCCGGTTCGACCCGGCCAAGCCCGTCGGGCGCGTGACCGTCACCCCGCTGCCGCCCGCGTCCTGACGCGGCCGGCGCTCCAGCCAGAAGGAAACAACGTCATGTCCGTCGCATCCAGCTTCACCCGCGCCGCCGTCCTTGCCGCGGGCCTCGCCGTCTCGGCCTGCGCCACCAACGGCATGGTCAGCCAGCGCGAGCCTGTCATGCCCACCAACGCCGCGGCCGGCCTGGCCGTGAAGGGCTACGACCCCGTGAGCTACTTCAGCGACATGAGGCCCGTGCCGGGCAACTCCGCCATCACCACGCGCTGGCACGGCGCGACCTACCAGTTCGCGTCTGACGAGCACCGCCAGGCGTTCCTGGCCGACCCCGACCACTTCGCACCGCAGTACGGCGGGTTCTGCGCCTTTGCGATCTCCCGCGGCAGGATCGCCGACGTTGATCCGGCCCCGCTCCGGCCGAGTGGGCCGTCGTGAAGGACCACCTTTACTTGAACAACAACGCGGTCGCCCAGCGCATCTGGAACGTGGACCGGCCCGCCAACATCCATGCCGGCGACCGCAACTGGCCGCTGGTGCCCAAGCTGCCCGAGGCCGCGGGCTAGCGCCGGCCGGAGCGGGGCGATGGCCCACCTCCGCCCAGTCCGGCCGGCCCCGCGGGTCTGGACCGACCCCACGCCGCTGCGCGTGCTGGGCATGGGCACGGCGCTGCCGGGGCCGCCCGTCGGGACCGGTGCGCTGCTGGATCTGATGGAGAGCCGCTTCGGCGTGGACGTGCGCGCACGCGGC
>CAXTUQ010000260.1:0-8010 GCA_964247405.1 uncultured Acetobacteraceae bacterium | reverse complement strand
GGGCAAAGGCCCGTCAAGCCTCGCCAAAAAGGTTTGACAGCGCCACTCCGTATAAGGCCACCGTCTTGGTTGGGCCAAGGCCCACGCAGGTGGGGATCTTGGCAATGCGGCGGACGGCATGACGCAGCTCGCGTGCGAGGTCGGCCGCGTCCCGAGGAGTGTCCATATCCATAAACATTTCGTTAACGGAATAAGGCTTCACGCGAGGGACACGTTCGGCCAGCACCACGTACATGCGCCGGCTCATGTCCCCGTTTATGTGGAATGGAAGGTCAAGCAGTTTCCGGCATTCCTGGTGGGCATCTGCCACGTGGGTGCGACTGTATATTGAGGTCCTACAAGGGCGGCATCGCATCCTTGACGCGCAGGATGGTCTGCCGGCTGGTCTTGAACTCGCGCGCCAGGGCGGATACCCCTGCGCCTTCCCCCAGCCGTCGCGCCACGCTCCTGCGCTGGTCGGCCGTCAAGCTCGCGGGTCTGCCCAACCGCTTGCCTTCCGCCTTGGCCCGGCTCAGGCCCGCCTGGGTGCGCTCGATCAGCAAGTCGCGCTCAAATTCGGCCACCGCGTTGATCACGTTCATCGTCAGCTTGCCGGTCGAGCTGGCGAGGTCGACGCCGCCCAGCGCCAGGCAGTGGACCCGCACGCCGAGGCCGGCGAGCTTGGCCACCGTCGCGCCCACGTCCATGGCGTTGCGGCCGAGCCGGTCGAGCTTGGTGACCACCAGCACGTCGCCGGCTTCCAGCCTGTCGAGCAGGCGCGCAAAGCCTCGGCGCTGGGCAGTGGCAACGCTGCCCGAAATGGTCTCTGTCACGACCCGGCGCGGCTCGATGCTGAAGCCGGCGGCCTGGATCTCCTGGAGTTGGTTGTCGGTGGTCTGGCCGGGGGTGGACACGCGAACGTAGGCGAAGGTGCGCGGCATGGGCCAAACCTATCCGGAAAGGGTGGCCGGAACTTAGCCTATGTCCGAAAGTCGGAATAGCTGATTTCTGGTTGGGGTGCCGCAACCCATCCGAAACCGGTCGGTTCCGGACAGGGGTGCCACTCCGCTGACCGGCTGAAAACACGGCCTGAGCTTGCCTTGCGGATGATGGTCCATGCCTCGCCGGCCTGCTCGCTGGATTTCTCCTGATCCGAGTCCATCCGCGTGGCGATGCGCTGCACGGCAACACGACGGGCTGAACCGTCGAGACCCCGTGAACTGGACGCCCTTTCACGCATTCCGTAAGCCGGAAACCATGGCAGCCGATGCACTAGACCGACTTCTGACCACCTTGGCCGTCCGCCTGCATGCCTGCTCCGTGTGCCAGATTCAGCATGGCTGGGCCCTCGCCTATTCGGCCTTCGACGCGATCACGATCCACTTTGTCCTAGCCGGGAAAGGCGCGTTGCGCGTCGGCACGGGTCCCGTTCTGCCGTTCAGCGCCCGCAGCGCCCTGGTCGTGCCCGCGCACCAGCCGCATGTGCTGGGCGAGTTGGGGGCGGGCGTTCAACTCGTGCGCGCCGACGAGCACTGCGCCATGCTCGGCGACGGCCTGGTCTTGTTTGCGGCCGGGGATGGCAGCCGGGACATCCTCATGCTGTGCGGGATGCTGTCCGCATCCCACAACAGCGCGCTTGGCCTGTTCGACCTGCTGCGCGAGCCATTGATCCAAGACTTCTCCTCCGATCCTGGCCTGTCACCCGCCTTCGACTTGATGCTGGCCGAGGTCACCAGGCCGGGCCTGGGCACGCAAGCGATGACGGAGGTGTTGATGAAGCAGTGCCTTATCGCCCTGCTGCGGCAGCATTTCCTGCGCGACGGCGCCGACTCGCCGCTGTTCACCACCCTCCAGCATCCGCGGCTTGCCCGGGCCGTCCTCGCCATCCTCGACCGGCCGGCCGAGCCGCATAGCGTCGGAAGCCTCGCCGATCTCGCAGGAATGAGCCGCGCGTCGTTTGCCGAGCACTTCTCCCGCGCGTTCCAGCAGGGGCCGATCGACTTCGTGCAGAAAGTCCGCCTTCGTATCGCCGAACGTCTCCTGACCACGACCGACCTGCCGCTGAAGGTGATTGCGCAAACCGTGGGCTACGCGAGCCATCCTTCGTTCACGCGCGCCTTCAAACAGATGTATGGCGCCGAACCCATGAGCTACCGTCGATCGAACGCATCCGATGCTCGGTCCGGGCACGAAGTAGATTGAGGCAGCTTTCTTATTAGAGCGTCCAATTTAGTCAGCAGATCGTCCAAAGTTTGGGATCGGTCATGAACCGAACCAGCGTTCGTCCCTATTCACGGCAGCAAAGCTCCGATCCCCGGGCGTCGCCGCGCCGCCCGCCCGGTCGGAGCCGCAGCAAGAAGGGCCACCCTGCCGATGCACGCCACCCGCTCCCTCATCGCGACCGCCGCCATGGCCCTGGTTGCCGGGTGCCAGATGGCCCCCACGGGCCGACGCGGACACCCGGCCGGTTGAGGGAGAGCGATGATGGCGAACCCGACCAGCTACGTGCGTTACGGCGACGACATTGAGACCGTGGCGGAGAATGAGGCGGAGGTCATCGACGGCATCATCGCCACGATGATCCGCGAAAGCCAGACGGTGGCGGAGCGCGACGGCCAGACCGTCCGTGCCTCCCACGCCAAGAGCACGGGCCTCCTGAAGGGGACATTGGCCGTGCTGCCCGACCTGCCGGAGCCCCTGCGACAGGGCCTGTTTGCCAACCCGCGCAGCTACCCCGTCCTTATGCGGTTCGCCCAAGGGCCGGGCGAGAAGCTGTCCGACAGCGTGTCAACCCATCGCGGCGTGTCCATCAAGGTGCTGGGCGTGGACGGCCCGAAGCTGCCGGGCCATGACGGCGAGACCCAGGACTTCGTGTTCGCAACCGGCCCGGCCTTTCCGCAGTCGGACGCTTCGACCTTCCTGACCGCCATCAAGGGCATCCAGAAGGGCACCGGCATGCCGGAAGCGGTCAAGCAGGCGGTGTCCTCGGCGTCGCGCGTGGCCAACGCCGCGCTGAACGCCATGGGTAGCGACAGCGCCACGTTCGGCTTCTTCGGCCACCCGAAGCGCAATCCGCTGGCAGATGCATATTTCAGCCAGGCGGCCCTGCGTTACGGCGACTACGTGGCGAAGATGGGCCTGTTCCCCGTCTCGCCCGAGCTGGTCGCCATGGTGGGCCAGATGCTCGACACCGGCACCGATTCCGATGCCTTCCGTCACGCCGTGGCCGGCCACATGCGCGCCCACGGGGCTGAGTTCGAGCTGCGCGTGCAGCTTTGCAACGGCCTCGACGCCATGCCGGTCGAGGATGCGTCCGTGCCCTGGCCCGAGGACCAGAGCCCCTACGCAGCGGTCGCCCGCATCAGCGTCCCGGCGCAGGACGCGTACAGCCCGGCGCGGCAGGCCTACTTCGACGAGGTGCTGTCGTTCCAGCCGGCGCACGCGCTGGCGGCGCATCGCCCGTTGGGATCGCTGATGCGGGCGCGGCTGAGAACTTATCAGGCCCTGTCCGCCTACCGCCACGCCCAGAACCGCCAGAACCAGGTCGAGCCGACGAGGCCAGACCAAGTGCCGGATTAGGTCAAGGGCTGATGGACGCACCACCTTGCCTTCGACCCGGCTGTCGAGCGGCGCGCCACCGCTTTCCGCTCACCATGATGCAAAGGAAAGGTATCCCGCCATGACCGAGGTTCCCGTGCGCTACCGTCCCGATGTCGAGCAGGTGCAGACCGACGAGCTGGGCACAGTTGGGCAGCTGAACTCCGCCTTCGACATCATCTTGGAACGGACCGCCGAGGATGGTGGCCACGCCGTGCGCTCGGTCCACGCCAAGTCCCATGGCGTGCTCGACGGCGAGCTGACGATTGACGCCGGGCTGCCGCCGGAACTGGCGCAGGGCCTGTTCGCGACGCCGGGGACGCACAAGGTGCTGATCCGCCTGTCGACCAACGCGAGCGACATCCTGCCCGACGCGATCAGCCTGCCGCGCGGCCTGGCGATGAAGGTGCTGGACGTGCCGGGCGAGCGGCTGCCGGGCTCGGAAGGCACCGCGCAGGACTTCATCATGATCAACGGCAAGGTGTTCACCGCGCCGACCGCGGAGAAGTTCCTCGGCAACCTCAAGATGCTGGCCAAGACGACCGACCGGCTTGAGGGGACGAAGAAAGTCGTGTCCGCGGCCCTGCGCGGCGTCCGCCATGTGTTCGAAGCCGTCGGCGCGGAGGCGCCGGCCGCCGTCGAGGCGCTGGGCGGCGCGCCCAATGCCGAGCCGCTGGGCGAGACCTATTACAGCGTGACGCCGTTCCGCTACGGCGACTTCATCGCGAAGTTCAGCCTGAAGCCGACAGCACCCGCCATGACCGCGCTGACCGGCCAGATCATCAAGGTCGAGGGTCGCGAGGACGCTATACGCGAAGAGGTGCAGAAGGAGATGCGCGGCATCGACGCGGAATGGGAGTTCCGCGTGCAGCTCTGCCGTGACCTCGCGAGGCAGCCGGTCGAGGACCCGACCGTCGAGTGGGACGAGGCGGAAGCGCCGTTCGTCAAGGTCGGCACCGTTCGCGTCGCGGCGCAGGACAGCTGGGACCCTACGCGCGTGGAGCGCATCGACGAGCGGACGCGCTTCAGCGTCTGGACCGGGATCGCCGCGCACCAGCCGCTCGGCAACGTCAACCGCGCGCGCCGGGACACCTACCGTCATTCGGCCGACTTCCGCGCCCGCGTGAACGGCTGCCCCTACCGCGAGCCGGCTTCAACCGAGAGCTAAGGAAGCACCATGATCAAAGCATTGGGCTATGCCGCCAAGCACTCGTTCAGCCGCCTCAAGCCGCTCGCCTTCGAGCGCGCCGAGGCCAGGCCAAGCGAGGTGCAGATTGACGTCCTCTACTGCGGCGTCTGCCATTCCGACATCCACCAAGCGGAGAACGATTGGGGCAACACGGTCTACCCGTGCATGCCCGGCCACGAGATCGTCGGCCGCGTGGTCGCCGTCGGCGCCGGGGTGACCCGGCATGCCATCGGCGATCTCGTCGGCGTCGGCTGCATGGTCGACAGCTGCCGCCAGTGCGCTCCCTGCCACGAGGGCGACGAGCATCTGTGCGAAGGCAAAAACAGTTGGCTCGCGACCTACAACGGCCCGATGAAGCCCGCGGCGAAGACCACGGACGGCACCAACATGTATGGCGCCGACAACACGTATGGCGGCTACTCCAACACCATTGTCGTGAAGGAGGATTTCGTCCTCAAGGTGCCGGCCTCGCTGCCGGTCGAAGCGGCCGCGCCGATCCTGTGTGCCGGCGTCACCACCTTCTCGCCGCTCCGGCACTGGGGCGTGAAGCCGGGCGACAAGGTCGGCATTGTCGGGCTCGGCGGTCTCGGCCACATGGCCGTGAAACTCGCGGTTGCGATGGGCGCCGACGTCACGGTCTTCACCACGGACAAGGACAAGGTCGCGCCGGGCAAGGCGCTCGGCGCGGGCGCCGTCGTGCTCGAAGGCGACAAGCAGGCCTACAAGGACCTGGAGCTCAGCTTCGACTTCATCCTCTCGACCATCCCCGAGAAGCACAAGGTCGATCCGTTCATCACGCTGCTGAAGCGCAACGCGACCTACTGCGCCGTCGGCGCGCTCGCCGAAATGCCAGGGTACAACAACCAGGAGCTGGTCATGCACCGCCGCACGTTGGCCGGCTCGCTGATCGGCTCGATCAAGGAGACGCAGGAGGTGCTCGACTTCTGCGCCGAGCACAATGTCGCCCCCGACGTCCAGGTCATCCCGATCCAGGAGATCAACGACGCCTACAAGCGGGTGAAGGAGGAGGACGTGCGCTTCCGCTACGTCATCGACATGGCAAGCCTGAAGCGCGAGATGGAGGAGGCCTGAGATGCGGGCAGCGCCGTTTCCGCCCGCGGCGATGCCGGCCGGTCTCCGGCCGCTGCACGACGAGATGGCCGAGTACGTCAAGGAGCACCTGAAAGGCTTCGTCTCGGAGAGGGAGGACGGCGCGCTCATCGGGCCGTTCGCGCCGATGCTGCGCCACCCGGACTTCGGTCGCGCCGCCTGGACCTATACCAAGGCGCTGATCGACCATGCCAAGCTCCCCAAGGCTGCGCACGAGGCGGCGATCCTGGCGACCGGCGCGGCATTCAACTCACGCTACGAGCTCTACGCCCACGAGCGGGTCGCGGACGCGGCCGGCCTGTCGGCGGAGAAGGTCGCGACGATCGCCGCCGGGCAGCGCCCGCACGACCTGACGGAAACGGAGGCGGCTGCCTACGACGTCGCAGCAGCGCTGGCGGGCGGCCGGCAGCTGCCCGAGTCGACCTACCAGCGCGCCGTGCGGGCGTTTGGCGAGGAGCAGACCGCGGAGCTGATCTACCTGGTCGGCGGCTACTGCCTCGTGTCCCTGCTGCTCAATGCCTACGACATGTCGGTTCCCGGCCGCGAGGAAAGCCTGCCCGGCGACGTGCGCGAGGCCGCGTCGTGAGCGGCGACCGCATCGCCGGCGCGGTCGCTGCCGTCTGGCGGCGGGCCTCGGACTGGCGGCGCACTGCCCGATCTGCTCCATCTTGCACGCGCATGAAGGCGTGTCCGCGGTCCGCGCAGGTCCGGGGCGAGCGAACGGCTGCCAAATCAAGGAGCCACGTCTGCCGGTTGACCTGCCGGGCGAGTGCCGCGGCTGGACTGGTCCGGCGTTCACCCCGCAAACCAGCTCGCCCTTGAAGATCATTGAACGGCCAAGCTGCCGACTGCAAAGCCGTCATCAACGAGAAACTAAGGAACACAGAAAGTGGAATTGAGAACCAGCGTCCTGGCCAGCCTGTCGATCCTGGTGGGAGGCATGGTGTCGCTTTCCGCGCCGGGTTTTGCCCAGCAACTGCTGGCACCCGGGCAGCTCGAACAATACCTGCCGCCGCTGGCGCCGCCGCCCACGACCGAGCAGGCGGTCCAGGCCGACCAGCGCCAGGGTGCCTATGCCGACGTCAACGGCGCCCGCATCTTCTACCAGGTGGCCGGCCAGGGCACGCCGCTGCTGCTGATCCACGGCTTCCCACTGTCGGGGCAGCTCTACCAGGGCCAGCTCGCCGGGCTGAGCAAGTACTTCACGGTGATCACCCCCGACCTGCGCGGCTTCGGCAAGAGCCCGGCGCCGGACGGCAACGGCTCGATCCAGACCTACGCGCAGGACATGCTGGCCCTGCTGGACCACCTCGGGGTCCAGAACGCAATCGTCGGCGGCCATTCCATGGGCGGGCAGATCACGCTGGAGATGTACAAGGAGCAGCCCGCGCGTTTTGCGGGCATGCTGCTGATCGACACCGACCCGATGGCGGCCTCGTTCGTCGAGAAGGGGCAATGGCAGGGCTACCGGGAGCAGGGTGCCAACGCCGGCGTGTCCTCCATCGTGCCGATCATCGAGCCCCAGCTGCTGACCGGCGTCACCCGCGCCCTGGACAGCGCCAAGTCAACCACGATGGCGAACATCCTGGCCGAGGCGTCGGTCAACGGCGTGCTCGGAGGAGGCCAGGCGCTAGCGACCCGGCCCGACTACACGGGCCTGCTCGGCTCCATTGCGGTGCCGACCTTGGTGGTGATCGGCCTGGAGGACCCGGTGTATGCGTTCCCGATCTCGCAGATGACGAAGGCGGCCATCCCGAACGCGCAGCTTGCCGTCATTTTGGGCGCGTCGCACGCCAGCATCTTCGAGCGGCCGGAACTGGCCAACCAGGCGGTCCTGGACTGGGCGGGCGTCCGCCGCTAACGGGTCGTCAGGCTTGCGCCTGCCAGCGGACGATCCCGCTGGCAGGTGCGCGCGCCTGGCGAGCTGCGATGGCCGAACACCTCGGGAACTGCTGCCATCTTGAGCGGCGCACGTGCCTGCTGAATGTTCCCTTTCAGCATTGGCTTTGTGACTCAGGCTCTTGAGCCGCAGAAGCCGATTGAGGCGGCCCCTTCTTGTCCGCTCCGGCGGTTGTCAGCAGATGGTGCCGTTGGCCTGGTTCGGCAGGAAGCCGCCGCCGGTGCTGCGGCCGTTA
>CAXTUQ010000259.1:275-8040 GCA_964247405.1 uncultured Acetobacteraceae bacterium | reverse complement strand
CCGGATCGCAGCATCATGAATGGCCTATGCCCCCGCCGCGATTACCCGATGTCCACAGATGCCAACCAGGATCAGCTCGGCTGCCGCCGTCCGGTTCGAGAACACCTCGCCGGCCTGTTTCACCGCGCCGTCGAAGTTGAAGATCTTGTCGAGCGCGCTGGCCGGGAAGAACAGCACGACCAGCCCATACCGCACGGCAAGGATGACGATGGACGACGCGGTCACAGCCCGTCCCTCCGCGCAAGATTGCCGGTCCAGTCGGCGGCGCGCAGCGCGACCATCTGGATCGCCGGCGCCGGGGTCACGCCGCCGGTTGGGACGGCGCCGTCGCATCCTCAAGGGCCAGGGCTGTCGCGGAACCGGTCGTCAATGCCGCCCTTCTTCCGGAACATCCAAAGGGCGCCGATCGTGTTCATGGAACGCTCCAGCTGCTCGAGTGCGCGGTTGATCGGCGTCTCGCCGTTGTCACCTTGCTTGGAGTTGGCATTGGCGACATGCCGGCCGTGTTCGACGGGACGATGCTGAGCACGGCCATCGTGCCGTCCGGCTGCCGGATGGCCGCTCTCCCGCAATCGAGGTCCCGGTGCCGGGGCTGCCCTGCTCGCGCAGGGCCGGACAGGGCGTGGCTCATTCGACCATCACCTCCAGCCCGTTGGCGGCAAGAACCTCGGTGGCCACGGTCTCGCCGCTGCGGCTGAAGCGCAATGCCGCCGTGCCGCCGCCGGCCCGGATGCCATGCAGCGCCAAGCTGTCCACCCCATCCGGCAGCAGCGGGCGCCGCACGACCAGGCGCCGAGCGAACCCGTCTGCGGACAGGCCGAGCAGTTCCGTTGCCATGAACGGCACCGCGGCCGCCGACCAGGCCTGCATCGGATCGGCGCGTGGCGTGCGGGTCGGCCCGTCGCCGGGCTGCCGCTGCGTGCCGGCGATGAACTCCGGCAGGCGGCCATGGCGGAACCTGCCAGCGGCATCGAGGGTCGCAGCCATGATCCGCAGCGCCGCCGCATCCTCGCCGTAGCGGCGCAACCCCGACACGATCAGGGCATTGTCGAACGCCCACACGCTGCCCTGCTGGTAGGCGAGCGGATCGAAGGCCGCATGGTCGGCCGACAGCGTGCGCACGCCCCAGCCGGAGAACATGTCCGGCTTCATCACCCGCGCGGCGATGCGGACCGCGTGCTCCGGCGCGGCGATGCCGGTCCACAGCACCTGCGCCGCGTTGGAAGCGACGGAGGCGACCTGCTTGCCCCCTGCCTCCAGCGCCAGGCAGCAGCAGCCCTCCTCTGCCATCCAGAAGTCGCGCAGGAAGCGCTCGCGCAATGCGGCCGCTTCCGTTTCCAGCTTGTCCGCCTCCGCACCGTTGCCGATGCGGCGGAACAACCCGCCCATCATCGTCATCGCCTGAAACGCGTAGCCCTGCACCTCGACCAAGGCCAGCGGCGGCACCGGGTAGGCGCCGTCCTTCCGCAGCACGCCCGTGCCAGAGTCGCGCCAGCTCTGGTTCACCGGCTGCTTGCCTTCTGCCAGCCCCTCATAGGTGACGTAGCCACCACCCTCGTCCAGCTTGCGCCTCACCCATCCGAGCGCCGCATCGACGTTGGACCGCAGCTCCGCCATCAGCGCCATGTCGCCGGTCCAGCCGACGTGGCGGGCGGTCGCGATCAGGAACAGCAGCGTCGAGTCCACCGCGGCATAGCTCGGCGTCTGCGACACTTCGTGCAGGTGCGCCAGCTCGCCGACCCGCAACTCGTGCAGGATCTTGCCCGGCTGCTCCCGCGTCTTCAGGTCGTCCTTCGTTCCCTGCCAGCGCGCCAGGGCACGTGTCGCGCGGGCGCCGAGGTCGGGGTTGAAAGCGAGGCATTGGATGGCCGGCAACAGGCTGTCGCGGCCGAACAGCCCGACAAACCAGGGGATGCCGGCAGCGGTGAAGCGGTGCTGGCCCCGCCGCACGTCCAGCAGCGCCACGTCCGACAGCGAGCGGGCGACGATCTCGCCAAATCCCTTGCTGGGCGTCTCGATGCGGGCATATCCGTCCAGCAGCCGCTCGGCCGCCGCCTCTTTCGCCGCGCGCAGGGCGGCCGCGTCGCGGGGCGGCCGCGCCGAGCCAGGGGGCGGATCGGCAACCGGCCGCTCGTCCACCCGACAGGTGACCACCAGGTCTTCGCTGCCCCGCGGCTGCAGATGGAGCTCGAAATGGGCCACGGCCTGTTCCGTGGTGCGGGGGGCCACGATCGGCGGCAGGGAGAAGTCCACCAGCAGCGTCCGCCGGACACCGTCGGCGCCCTCGTAGCAGAAGCGCAGGGCCGTCTCGTCCCATATCGGCGCCTGCAAGGCGCCGCGCTTGCCCGGGGACGCCCCGCGCAGGACGAACATGCTCTCGAAGGTGGTTTGGAACTCGAGCGAGATCGGCAGGACGACCGGGCTGTCGGCGAAGCTGCGGACCGTGACCGTGTCGATAAAGGACGGGCCGTCCCCCAGCAGCAGCAAGGTGCGGCGCAGGCTCAGCTTGTGATCGGCAATGGCGACGCCGTTCGCGGTCAAGAACCTGCTGTTGGTGGCCTCGATCTGCGCCGCCATGCCTTCGGCGTCCGACGCCATCAGCACGAGCGGCATCGTGCCGTGCAGCCGCAGTTCATAGGTGCCGATGTAGCACGTGTCGCGGAAGAACAGGCCGAACCCAGGGAACGCGGCGGCGATGTTCCCATCCTCACCCGTGAGCAGTACCAGGTCGTTGGCCTTGAGCACCAGCGGATGGCGAATGTCGATCGACAGCGGACGGTCCACCATGGCGCTGTAACTCCGTGAGGTTCGGGCGCGGTGCCTCAGCCGGCGCCGAGCGGGCGGCTTTCGGCAATGAAGTGGAAGAAGCGGCCATTGAATGGCTTCAGCACCTCGAGCGTGGCCGCGTGCGCCGTCGTCTTGATGTCCGACGCAAGCGAGGCGTGGATGGCGTCGAGATCGGGGAAATCCATCTCCAGCACCATCACGATGGGGATGGCTCCGGGGTCGGCCTGCTGCGTGCGCAGCACGCGGACGTCGAGCACATGCGGGAAGCGCCTCCAGATCGGCTCCAGCCGCGCCCGGACATCGGCGAAGAACGCGTCCTCCCCGCCCGCCTCGATGGTTCCCTCGAAAACCGCCACTCGCGTCAGCATGCCGCTGCTCCCTCGTCGATGTTGCCGGGCGCCCATACGGCCCGAGCAGGTTCCGTTATACGGCCGGCCATGCCTTCAGGCGGGCGGCAATCCCGTCGGCAACGCGCAACGCGTTGGCGGCGATGGTCAGCGCCGGGTTCACCGCGCCACCCGGTCCGCTGCCCATGACGATGATGACGTAATGCTCGTTCAATGCCATGCCTGCGGACCTTTCCGGCTTGATGGGCCGAACCTCAGCCGTCGCCTCGTTGCAGGACTGGCCCGGATAGGCGGAGCGCGGTGTTCACCAGGGAGAGGTGGGTCAGGGCCTGCGGGAAGTTGCCGGCGAGATGCCGGCCGGGAACGTTGTACTCCTCCGCCAGCAGCCCGAGGTCGTTGGCCACCGCGAGCACGCGCTCGAACTGCTCGCGCGCCTCGCCGTGCCGGCCTTGCAGGGCCAGGCAGTCGGCCATCCAGCAGGAGCAGGCGAGGAACGCGCCTTCCGCGGTCTTGCCGAGCTCGGCCTTCATGCGCCGCACCAGCCCGCCCTCGCTCAGCTCGCGCCGTACCGCCTCGATGGTCGCGGCCATGCGCCGGTCGGTCGCCGGAAGGAAGCCGATCAGCGGCAGCAGCAGCAGGCTGGCGTCAAGCTCCTGGCCGCCGAAATACTGGGTGAAGGCGCCGAGCCCCTCGTTCCAGCCTTCGCGGCAGACCCGGTCGTGAATCCGCTGCCGCAACGCCGTCAACCGCTTGATGGCGTCGTCGTCCGCGTCAGTCCGGTCCGCGTCGGACTGCAGGAACCGCAGCACGCGGTCCACCCCGGCCCAGGCCACTGCCTTGGAGTAGGTGTATTGCCGCGGCTCGGCACGCGACTCCCATATGCCGGAGCCAGGCGTGTCCCAAACAATCGCCAGGTGCTCGACGATCCGCATCTGTGCCGTACGCTCCTGCTCCGACACCGGCAGCCCACCCTTCCGGGCCAGGCTGAGGCAGTCCAGCACCTCGCCGAATACGTCGATCTGATGCTGGGTGGAAGCGGCATTGCCGATGCGGACCGGGCCGCTGTGCCGGTAGCCCGGCAACGAGTCGACGGACCATTCCGCGAGGTGCCGTGCCCCATCGATGCGGTACATGATCCGCATCCGTCCCGGCTCGCCCGCGATTGCGCGCAGCAGCCAGTCGCGCCACGCCTGCGCCTCCTCCGTGAAGCCGGCGTTCAGGAGCGCGCCGAGCGAAAAGGTCGAATCGCGCAGCCAGCAGTACCGGTAATCCCAGTTCATCGTCCCACCGGGCGTCTCCGGCAGGGAAGTGGTTGGCGCCGCGACGAGGCCGCCGCTTTCACGGCAGATCAGCGCCTTGAGCGTGATCAGGGACCGTCGCACGAAGCCGGGCCATTGCGTCCGGCCGTCGTCGAACCTGCCGATCCAGCCGCGCCAGAATAGCTGCGTGGCGGACAGCGCCGCCGCGGCATCGACCGATGGCGGAAGCTCGCCGGGTCCCCGGCCGTAACTCAGCACGAACACCACGCGCTCGCCTTCCGCGACGGTGAACTCCGCCTCTTGCACCTGTTGGCGCACATGGAGCGGGACGGAGCTGCGCAGCACGACCATGTCCGGACCCACCCAGGACACGCTGCCGCCCTCGATCGGCTCGCTCCAGGGCGGCAGGGAGCCGTAATCGAAGCGCAGCCGCATGTCGGACCGCATCGCCACCCGGCCCCGCAGCCCTTCGACGATCCGCACCAGCGACGACCCTGCTTCGCCCATCGGCATGAAATCGGTGATCCGGACGGCGCCGCCCGCGGCATCCATCTCGGTTTCCAGCACCATCGTGTCGGGCTGGTAGCGCCGGGTGGACCCAGTGCTGCCATCGGCGGGAGCCAGGCGCCAGGTGCCGTTCTCGTCCGTGCCGAGCAGGGCGGCAAAGCAGGCGTCGCTGTCGAAGCGCGGCCAGCACAGCCAATCGACCGACCCGTCGCGGCTGACGAGTGCCGCCGTCCGCCCATCGGCAAGCAGCGCGTAGTCCTCGATCGGGCGACTCACCGGAGGCGCTCAGATATCCAGCCGTTTGGCGACCTGGTGCAGCACCGCGACCGCGCCCACAGCCGCCGCGGTGAAGAAGGCGGCGCGGTGCCGGTCGGTGAACATCTCCCAGCTTCCGGAGCGGGCGCGGTTGTCGAACCGCCCGTGCGCGCCGTAATCGCCTGGCACCGGCTCGAACAGGTTGGCAGGGGCGTCGGCGGGCTCCCGCTGGTCCGTCAGCTGCCCGGTGTAGCCGGCCTTGGCCAGGTAGCGGTCGATCAGGCCGGGCGCCACGCGGTTCGCCAGGATCGCCCTCACGGTCGGAAAGCCGAGCCACACATCGCGCCGCTTATGGGTGGCGGCGAAGAAGATCGCCCGCGCCGGCACCTCCGGTTGGAAGATCGGCGGCACCGGCTGCGCCCGCTGGCCCATCTTGTTCAGCGCCCAGTCGAATTGCGGCGTGTTGACCGCCGGCAGGTCCACCATGGTCAGGTGGACTCTCAGCTTGTCGTGAATGATTTCGGAGCGGAGGCTGTCGGTGAAGCCGCGGATCGCCGCCTTGGCCCCGCAGTAGACCGATTGCAGCGGCACCGAGCGGTAGGCGAGCGCCGATCCGACGTTGACGATGGTGCCGCGGTTGCGGGTGCGCATGCGCGACAGCGCCGCCATCATGCCGTGCACCTGGCCCAGGTAGGTGACGCGGGTGCCGCGCTCCACCTCGGCCGCGGTCAGCTTGCTCACCGGGGAGAACACCGTCGCCATGGCGACGTTGACCCACGTGTCGATCGGGCCGAGTTCCGCTTCCACGCGGTCCGCCGCCGTTTCCACCGCGTCGGCATCGGCCACGTCCGTCGGGATCGGCAACGCGCGCGCGCCATAACGGCCGCGGATGCCGCTCGCGGCACGTTCGAGCCGATCCTTGTCACGGCCGAGCAAGCCGACGGCATAGCCGTGCCGGGCGAACTCCTCGACAGTGGCGCGGCCGACGCCGGCGCCGGCTCCTGTGATCACGACGATTGGCATAAAGAGTATCCCGAGCTGGCTGACACTTAAGAAAGCAGACCTCGCATAAGAGTTTGAACGGTGAATCTTACATTTTTGTAAAGCAGCGAACATCGTTCCAGTGCGCTGTGATGATGGATATGCAGAAAACTCACATCTCGATACTGTTACTTCAAAGGGCGACGATCCCCTATTGTCGGATACGACCCATCCGGTCCAGCTTAGCTCGCTAATGAATATTGCTCGTCCCTCCACAGAACCGCGCCGTCGTCTCCCGCTGCCGTGCCCAGGCCGGGCTGCGGCTTGATGCAGGACGAGGCGGCACCGCACGCCCAGCCAATGCGGCAGCTTTTTGCGCCCGGAGCGGATGCGGTGCTTCGCCTTGCGCTCTGGTCCCTCGTGCTTTTTGTCCTGGCCGGCAGCGCCATGACGCTCGCTTGGTCCTATGGCGACTTCGTCGGCAACGTCGGCGTCGCGCCGGCGCAGCCGGTGCCGTTCAGCCATAAGCACCATTCGGGCGAGCTGGGGCTCGACTGCCGCAACTGCCACGAGCAGGTGGAGACGCAGGCCACGGCCGGGCTGCCGCCGACCCACACCTGCATGACCTGCCATTCCGAGATCTGGACCGGCTCGACCATGCTGGCGCCGGTCCGGGACAGCTTGGCGGATGACCAGCCGCTGCACTGGACCCGGGTGAACCGGCTGCCGGACTACGTGTACTACAACCACTCCATCCACATCGCGAAAGGGATCGGCTGCTCGTCCTGCCACGGGCCTGTGGACACGATGCAGCTCACCTACCCGGCGCAATCGTTCCGGATGGAGTTCTGCCTGTCCTGCCATCGCGCCCCGGAGCAGTTCGTCCGCCCGCAATCGGAGATATGGAACATGGAATGGACCGCTCCGGCGGACCAGGCGACGCGCGGGGCCGAACTGGTCAAGCAATACCACATCGCCGGGCCGCAGCGCCTGTCCGACTGCTCCATCTGCCACCGGTGACGCCGTGAGCAGCACGCCGCGGCAATGGCAAAGCCTGGAGCACCTGGCGGACACGCCGGAGTTCCGGCGCTTGGTGGAGCGCGAGTTCCCGTCCGTGACGGATCTGTGCGCCGGCCCGGACCGGCGGCAGTTCTTCAAGCTGATGGCGGCCTCCTTTGTCTTGTCCGGCTTGGCCGGGTGCGACGACGCCTCGGACGGCCGGGCGCAGGAGGTGCCCTACGTCCGCAACCCGCTGCGCATCACGCCCGGCGACGTCGCGGACTACGCCACGGTCGCGATCCAGGACGGCTTTGCCAACGGCATCACGGTTGCCACCCGCAACGGCCGGCCGTTCAAGGCGGAGGGCAACGGCGAGCACCCCTGGAGCCGCGGCGGCACGGACGTGTTCGGCCAGGCCTCCATCCTGGGCCTTTACGACCCAGAGCGTTCGCAGTCCGTCCGCTTCCAGGGCAAGGCAAGCTCGTGGGACACGTTCCGCGGCACCATGCTCGGCCCCTTCGCCGCCTTGCGCGCTGCAGGCGGCGGCGGGCTGCGGCTGCTGACCGGACCCGTGACCTCCCCGACCCTGCTGGCGCAGATCGAGGCCATGCGGCGGGACTTCCCCGGCAT
>CAXTUQ010000259.1:0-265 GCA_964247405.1 uncultured Acetobacteraceae bacterium | reverse complement strand
ACGGCGCCCGGCGCGCGTTCGGCCGGCCGCTGGACACGCGCTGGCGGCTCGACGGTGCGCGCGTGATCGTGTCGCTGGACGGCGACCTCCTCGATGCCGGCCCGCACCAGGTCGGCGTGTCCCGCGATTGGGTGGCGGCGCGGCGCGCATCGGCGGCGTCCGGCCCGCTCCTGGCGCTCCATGCCGCCGCATCCCTGCCGAGCCTGACCTCCGCCAAGGCCGACTTCCCGCTCGATTCCCGGCAGCACGGCGCCGAGGTGATCGT
>CAXTUQ010000258.1:0-8132 GCA_964247405.1 uncultured Acetobacteraceae bacterium | reverse complement strand
CGACGGCCTGCCCGCCCGGCTGCTGCGCGACGCGGCGCTGCGCCTCGGCAATCTGCCGCCGCTGCGCCAAGCGCTGACGGCGCGGATGCGCGATCCTGACCTGGGGACCACGCCTTTCCGCTGAGGGATGGTTTAGCCAAATCAGGAAGTGCGGTGGCGTGGGTTCTGTTCACGGTCGTGCTTGCCGGCTGCGGGGTGCGTGCCCCATGCTGCGACCATGTTCATGGTGACCGAAGCCGATGCCGCCGCGATCCGCGCCGCCTTCCATGAGCAGGGCGAGCTGTCAGCCGTCATCGAGCTGCGGCAGCGCTTCCCGGGGATCACCGACCATGCCCAGGCGCGGGCCTGCGTCCGGACCATCGCCGGCTGGCAGCCGCCGCCCGCGGCGCCGTGCCCGGTGGTGCCGCTGCGTCCTGGCAAAAGCCGTCGGCGCAGCACTCCCGGCTTCTAGGGATTGCCGCACCCTGCAGGTGCTGGCCATGTCCGTTCTCCCGTCCAACAATCATGGCGTCCGTTTTCTCACCTGCGTGCAAGCAATTGGCGGACACATCAAGGATAGTCGCTTGGAGGTCGTTTGACGGACAGCGGTCCTGTGCGGCCTTCATGCACCACGGAACCGCCGAGGTTTTCAGCCATGCCCACAGTTGATGGAAAGTAGTCCTTTGAGGACCAAGCTGAGTTCCCTAGTTTGCCCCGTATGAAGCGGGTTGCGATCGTCGGAAACGCGGGAGGTGGTAAATCTACCTTAGGAAGGCGTTTGGCTGAACAATACGGCCTCCCGTTCTTCTCAGTTGATCAGATCCAGTGGCTTCCCGGCTGGGTGCAAGCAGACGAAGGTGTTGTGACGCGGAAGCTCGACGAGGTGACGGCAACGGAACGCTGGATCGTGGACGGCTGGGGGCCTTGGCCTAGCATTGAGCGAAGACTAGCGACGGCAGACACGATCATCTTTGTTGACCTTCCACTCTGGATGCACTTCTGGCTTGCCGCCGAGCGCCAGATATCGGCCGCGCGAGGCGAGAACCGCAGTGACCCGTTGGAGGGTTGTGACCAACTCGCGGTGACGAAAAGGCTGTTCGAGTTGATCTGGCGGGTGGATCAACATCTGAAGCCACGACTTCAAGCCATGCTTGAACGTCGTCCAGCTACAGCGATTTACCATCACGTAACGACATTGGGGGAGTTGGAAGCGTTTGGCAGAAGCTGATGTCCGCTTCGAGTCGGGTTCTGGACAATCTGATTGTGTCGGCCATCCATTGCTTTAATAGGCAGGAACAGAATTACGCCAAAGGCGTCCTATGGCATACTCCTGCCAGCCTCTGCTCAGACCGGCTCAGGATAAATGTCTATGCCAATTGCATCTAGGATGGCATGTTGCTGGTTTTGATTGATCTTCATCTGCCCAAAGCTGGCCAGGTGCATCAAATTCAAGCCGCTGACTTCTGCACCACGAAGATCAATTCCCTCAAACTTCGCATTGGTGACAATGGCTTGGAACAGGTCGCAATCGCGAAGGACTGCATCGGTTAGATCAGCGGAACTAAGGTCGGCCTCACGGAAGCGGCAACCTGACAGTTCACATCCCGGTAGGCGTATCTCGCTTAAATCTGCAAGCTCAAAATTACAGTTTCGGAATGTGGCGCGCGTGGTGATCACCTTGCGGCTGTAGACATGAGTAAAGTCGGCCTTTTGAAATCGTGCCCCCCTTAAAATACACTGGTCCATCTCGATACAAAAAAGGTCAGACCTGTCAATGTGACAAAATGAAAGATCGCATTTTAAAAACCGTGCATTCTGAAGTTCGCTGAATGCGAACGCGCAGCCTTTAGCATTATCGTCACGGCGTACAAAGATACATTCATCAAAGACTACTTCTTTCAAGTTAGCGTGCGAGAAGCGGCAGCGAACAAATTGACATCGGGCGAATTTAGCACCTGCGAAAATGGTTTCAGAGAACTGCGTATCTTGAAATACACAATCTATGAAACTGGCATCTTCACACGCGAGGCTACTCCAATCAACATCACCGAGAGCTGCTGCCTCAATTGAACCGTGATCGCCAAGTTTCATTTTAAGATGCTCAGTGCTCATAACAATCATCAGGTCAATTCCCAAGACATGCGTTATTATACCTGACGCGAGTAGGATTGTTGAGGATCACCTTCGGCTATCCCGAGTGCGAACGTCCGACAAAGCGAGCCAGCACTCAACTGCCCATCAGGCCTTCGTTTGATGGGCAGCACAAGCTCTGGCCGCCGCTTAAAATACCGCAGTGCCAGATTGCAAGATGGCCAATCCACTGCCTCTCAACAGGCCCTAGACGATCCAGGGTAGATCGGTGTCACCTGTCGCCTGACCAGCTGCCGTTAGCATCGCGTGCGCCTGGCCGCGATGGTGCGTCTGATGATTGAACAGATGCACGACCAGCAGCGTGCGGGGCTTGGTCATTTGCCGGTTCGAAACGCCGCTGAGCCAGGTGAGGTCGTCCTGGAGCCACGCTTCCGACACGCTATTTGCCCAGCTTTCGAGCCTCGAATCCATCTCGACCCGGCGCTGCGTTAGATCACCGAAGTCGGCCACCATCGTCGTGCTCTCTGCCCCCGGAACCGGCGGCTTCGGCCCGGCGCCAAAACGCGACAGCCACATCTGGTCGCCCCAGAGAAGGTGGTTGAACGTGCGGTGGATCGAGCCGAAGAAGGCGCCGCGGTCACGTCGGCGTTCCTCGTCCGATAGGCGGCCGGCGGCCGCGTAAAGGCGTCGGTTCATCTCTGCATTGTAAGCGGCCATGCACCGCACGTAGTCCGGCGTGATCATTCTGCCCTCCCGTTCAACCCTGTCCGACCTTGAACTCCGACCCAACCACACTGGAGCGCCTGATGTCCTACACCGAACCGCTGAGATGGAGTTCATGCACTTTGCAGCACTGCAGAATGTGCGTTTTGGCCGCAGCATCCAACACAGGCAACGAGCGGTTCCCTGTCCGCCAAGGTTGGAATACTGTTGGCGAAATCAGTTGTTTGTTCTTTTATAGCACCAACTGCCACAATAAAGCAATTTCTTTGCTAGAAGATGCTTCAAAGTAAATCATAGTTGCTCGTTGAGGCAGGCCAGGCGACTTCGCCAACAGTGTCGGTTGGTTTAACGGACGAGGCGGGCGGGTCCGGTCGTTGGACCTTTGACCGGGCGAATGCGCATGCCGTCCTTCAGCCAACGATGGTTAGCCACGGCCAACGCACCTGATAGTCCTTGGCTTTTTCTACGAAGCGGTCCGCTCGGGAGTTCAAAGGGTTGGGCCGCAGAATTCCTCTCTCCAGGTCGTGGAGGCCATTTGGCGCATATAGCTCACCGCTGGCCACCTCGATCCCAACGCAAGTGCAAGAGATCAGGAAGCGGTCAATCCCGTCCCGGGCGGAGGCAAGCTGGGGGTAGCCGGTCCCAAAGCGCTTCTCATACCAGAGGTGAACGCGCGCCTGGTTTCGAGTTTCCACGCTGATCCCGAGATCACCAGTGCGGGCATTGACGCGCTGGATTGCCTCATCTTCCGCTTCCCAGGACATGTCGCGGTCGTCGAAGTAGAAAACATCGTAGTCCTTGACCCCCCAATCAGCAGCCTGCCCGGTCGAGCGGTTCCAGGTTGCCTGGAAGAGGCAGCCAGCCGTGACGTGGCATTGGGGGAGGGCAAGAGACGTCAAGCGGGATAGGAGTGCGACATTCGCTGGGTTCGACAGCGCACAACTGATGAAATCACCTGCGGTCATCTGCCTGCTCCTGGCTCTGACCATCATCCATGCCCCCTGGCTTGACGACCAGGCGTCGTGGCATCCAGCTCAGGCCACACGGCGCAGAGACGCATCCGAAATGAGGCCGCGCACCTCATGCAGGTCCGTGGCGACATGGGCGCACAGCCGCCTGATCTCGTCCGTCGGCTGTAGCAGATCCGGCACCATGATCGTCCTCATGCCTGCCGACGAAGCAGACCGGACGCCGGCATACGAGTCTTCCAGGGCCAGGCAGGATTGAGGGTCCACTCCCAGCCGCTTGGCCGCGTTCAGGTACGGGTCTGGCGCGGGCTTGCTGGCGGCGTAGTCTCCGTGCGCTACGACGGCGTGGAACCGGCCATGCAAGGCGTGGGCTGCCAGGTGGTGCTGCACGGTGTCGTGCTTGGACGACGTGGCTATGGCACGAGGCAGGCGCAGCTCGTCCAAGACGTTCAGGAGTTCGAGGACGCCCGGCTTCAAGCGGAGGCGGGTGTCTGCCAGCGGGATGAAGTGTTGCCGCACAGCCTTCCCGAACTCGTCCACCGGGAAAGCGGGGCCGTAGTGGTCCAGCAACTGGACGCGGTTCACGGGCCAGGGATGGCCCACCATGGCGAGGAAGACGGGGGAGGGCATGTCATAGCCTCTGTCGGATGCCGCCCGGGTGAACGCCTCCTGGTAGAGCGCCTCGGTGTCGAACAGCAGGCCATCCATGTCGAACACGACGGCTGCTGGCACATGGGAAAGCTTCATCACCGGCCTGTAAACGATGCAAACTCCTGGCGCAATCGAGGGCGTTCCGGTTTGTGTCCGAACATGCGGGGCAGCGTTCAACGAAAAAGACTTGCGGCGAACTGCCGACCCATCCGCTGCGTCGGCCGCTGACCTACGGACCGGTCAGCTGAAAGCTGCCCTCCATCGCCCTGACGCAGCGCCCGCCGACGTATGCGATCATCGCGCCGCCTTGCCGGCCTGCCCGCGCGAGAAGGAGGCTCGGGCGGCCCATGTCCACGCCCTGGCCAACGCGCAAGCGGAGGTCGGCACCACCCCGTATTTCCGCCAGCAACGCGGTCACTGCCGCGGTCGCGCTGCCCGTGGCCGGGTCCTCCGTCATACGGGGCGTGAACATACGCGCTTGCAGGTCGGTGCCGGCCTCCGGCGGCGCCGTGCCCACGTCGCGCGTGTAGGCATACACGGCCATCGCACCGTCCAGCGGGAACACGCTCTCGTAGGCCGTGCGGTCCGACCGCGCCTGGCGCAGGGCATCGCGCGATACGAGTTCAACGACGAGGAACGGCAGGCCGACCGACACCACCTGCGGCGGGTGCGCGTCCGTCCGCACCTCCCCGGCTGCGAGAGACAGGCACGCCGCGGCCCGCTCCGGCGCGACCTCCGCCCGCTGCGATAAGGGTTCGGGTGCCGTCAGCTCCGCGCCGACCACGGCACCGCCCTCGCGCAGCAGGTCCACCGGAACCAGCCCGGCCGCCTCCTCGAACACGAGCCGGTCCGGCACCGCCTCGCCGCGCGCCGCCATCTCCTGTGCCAGCACGAACGCCGTTCCGACATTCGGATGTCCGGCAAAGGGCACCTCGCGGCTGGGCGTGAAAATGCGTGCCCAAGCCGTGTGGGACGGGTCGCGCGGGGGCAGCACGAAAGTCGTCTCGGAGTAACCGAACTCGACGGCGACGGCCTGCATCTGCGCGGCCGACAGCCCGGCCGCGTCCAGCACCGCGGCGACGGGGTTGCCGCCGAACATGCGATCGGTAAACACGTCGGCGGTGACGTAGCGGCGCTTCATCGGATCGGCTCCTTGTTCCGTAAGCGGGGACGGGCAACCCAACGAGCTTCGCCGATCCCGTGAGCCACGGCTAAGAAGGGTCCACCGCAAGCGCGCGCAGCGCGTCCCCGCCGAGGCGGAAGAATACCTTCTCCCGCTGCTCGGCCGCGCCGAGGCCCCGGTAAAAGGCGCGCAACGGCGCGTTGTCCCGGGCAGCCGTCCAGTCGATCCGCCCCCAGCCGCCGTCCACGGCGAAGCAGGCGGCCGTCCGCATCAGGACGGCGCCGATCCCCTCGCCGCGGCGGGACGCGGTGACGAACAGGTCTTTCAGGAACAGGCCGCGGCGCAGCCCGGGACCGGGCCAGACGGCCGCCAGCGCCGCGGCGCCGACGACGCCGGGCGCGCGGGCGACCAGGAGAACGACGCCGGCGGGCAGGGTACGCAGGTCCGCGAGGATCTCGGTACTGGGCGGACAGGACACGCGGTAGTGCGCCTGCATTTCCTGGAACAGGGCGACGAGGCCCGGCTCGTCGCCGGGGGCGAGCGGAGAAACGTGGGTGGCAGAGGATGCCTCGGCTGCGGGACGGGTCATGGGCACAGGTTAGCTGACAGCACGGCCCGGCCGCCAACCCCGCAGAGTCGGACGTGCATCTGCCGGCACCATGGCCTTGACGGAACCGCCGCAACCGTTTGGATCGGGTCGGCCGGCCACGCCCGCGCCGCCGCAACGGCAGCCGTGGCGGCATCGAAAGGAGACGCCCGACATGACGGCCGCCCGCACGCACATCACCACGCAGCACCGCTCCGCGCTGCCCGGCATAGAGGCGATGACGCTGCTGACCGGTCACGCCTTTCCGCGCCACTCGCACGACAGCTTCGGCGTCGGCGTGATGGACGCCGGCGCGCAGCGCTCGTGGAGCGGCATCGGCTGGGGGGAGGCCGGAGCCGGCGACGTGATCACGGTGAACCCTGGCGAGATGCACGACGGCGCCCCGATCGGCGGGGCGCGCGGCTGGCGGATGCTCTACCTCGACCCTGCCCTTGTCGCCCGCGAGCTGGCGGGCGAGGGCGAGGACCGGCCGGAGATCGCACGCCCCGCGTTGCGCGACCCGGTGCTCACGGGCCTGTTCGCCCGCCTCTTTGTGGGGGCGACCGGTGCCGTGCCGGAACCGCTCGCCTTGGAGGAGGATCTGCTGCGGACGCTGGCTCACCTCCTGCGCCGGCACGGGACGCGCCCACGCCCGGTGCCCCGGACATCGGCTGTCGTGACGATGGCCCGGCGGCGCCTGGACGAAGCGCCGGAGGCGCCGGCCACCCTTGCCGAGCTGGCGGCGCTGTCCGGGGTGAGCCGCTTCCAACTCCTGCGCGGCTTCGCGCGCGAGACGGGCACAACGCCGCACGCCTACCTCCTCCAGCGCCGCGTGCGGCTGGCCCGGCAGCTTCTCGCCGCCGGTCATTCCCCGGCCCAGGCGGCACTGGAGGCGGGCTTCGCGGACCAGAGCCACATGACCCGCGCCTTCCGTCGCCAGTTTGGCGTCACCCCCGCCCGCTACCGGACCGCCCTCGCCTGAATGGCAGGCTGCAATCCCGTTCAAGACGCGCGCGCGTGGTCCTGGGAGGAACGGCCTGGATCGGGAAAGGGCAGGCACATGGGTGGATACGTTCACGGCTACGATGGGCGGGAAGCGGCGCGGTTGGAGGACCAGGCGCGCACCCTGGAAGAGCTGCTGCACGCGGATACGGGCTTCCCGGACGGCTGCACAGTGCTGGAAGCGGGCTGCGGCACAGGCGCCCAGACCGTGGCAATCGCGCGGCGCAGCGCGGGCGCGCGCATCGTTGCCGTGGACGTGTCAGAAGCTTCGCTGGTGAAGGCACAGACACGGGTCTCGGCGGCGGGCCTCGGCAACGTCGAGTTCCGGCGGGCGGACCTAGTTGCCTTGCCCTTCGCGCCAGCCTCCTTCGACCACGTCTTCCTGTGCTTCGTGCTGGAACACCTGCCCGACCCTGCCGCAACGCTTGCGGGCCTGCGTCCCCTGCTTCGGCCGGGCGGCACCATCACCGTGATCGAGGGCGACCACGGCTCCACCTACTTCCACCCCGAGAGCGAGGCCGCGCGTGCTGCCATCGCGTGCCAGGTGGAGTTACAGCGGCGGGCAGGCGGCGATGCGATGATCGGGCGCCGGCTCCATCCGTTGCTGGCCGGGGCCGATTTCGAGGCGGTGCGGGTGTCGCCGCGCATGGTCTATGTGGACGCGAGCAAGCCCGAGTTGGTGGACGGCTTCATCCGGCACACCTTCACGGCGATGATCGAAGGCGTCCGCGAGAGCGCGCTTGCCGCGGGCCTCGCCACGCCGGACGCCTTCGATGCCGGCACCCGCGCACTGCACCGGACGGCCGGGCCTGATGGCGTGTTCTGCTACACCTTCTTCAAGGCCGTGGGACAGTCAACGTGATCGCGTTCTAAACCATACCGATCTGGCTGTACCACTTCGTCAAACGACCGCCTGGCGAAATGATACAGTTTAGGTCGGACGTCGCTGACTCTCAACCAAGCGCTTGGGTTTTGGCCCGTGCGGCGCTACAAGCATCCCATGCCGACC
>CAXTUQ010000257.1:0-8151 GCA_964247405.1 uncultured Acetobacteraceae bacterium | reverse complement strand
CTGCGCCCTGCTGCGGCCCGACGTGTTCCGCTCAGTCGCCGCGATGAGCGTGCCCTTCCGGCCGCGCGGCCCGGCGCCGCCCTTGGCCACCCTGCGCGCGGCGGGCCAGCACAACTTCTATTGGCTGTATTTCCAGCCGCCCGGCGTCGCCGAGGCCGAGTTCGAGCGCGACCCCGCCGCCAGCCTGCGCCGCATCCTGGGCGCGAGCGGCTCAGGCCGCCCGCGCGACCCGAGCCGGGTGCTGACGCTGCCCGAGGGCGGCGGCTTCCTCGACCTCATGCCGGAGCCGGTGTCTCGGCCGGACTGGCTGCCCGAGGCCGACCTGGCCGTGATGGCGGAGGCCTGCCGGCGCACCGGGTTCCGCGGCGGGCTGAACTACTACCGCAACATCGACCGCAATTGGGAACTGCTGGCGCCTTGGCAGGGCGCGCTGATTCGGCAGCCGGCGCTGTTCATCGCGGGCCAGAGCGACCCGGTGATCCTCGGGCCCATGGGCCAGAAGGCGCTGGAAGCGCTGCCGCAGAGCGTGCCGGGCCTGCGCCGCACGGTGATGATCGAGGGCGCCGGCCATTGGATCCAGCAGGAGCGGCCCGACGAGGTGAACGCCGCCCTGATCGCGTTTCTCCGTGCGCTGGACTGATGCCGGCGGTCTGGCCGGAACTGGCCCCCTGCGGGACCGCGGACGAAGGCCGTTCGGCGCATGGCCAGCCGACTCCAGCCTGCACCTCGTGGTCCGGTCGGCAGTGGCTGTCCAAAAATCATTGTTTTAACAACGATTTGACGTAAAATTAACGTGCCGATCGAGTATGGAGATTGAAGAAAGCATCAGAGCTATGATTGTTAGAACACTTCTGTCAAACCTCTTGAGCCATGTGCTATTACTCTGAAATGCAAACGATCCCTGGTATGGATTCGACCGACGCTCCAAGCAACTCGGTCCATGTCGCCTATGCCATCCATTACGATACCGCAATCGTCATCGACCGTTGCTGTGCGCTGCTTGGGGCCATCGCGCCCGTCCTCCTGCTGGTGTTCTGCGGCGGCAAGCACGACCCGGCGGCGGCGCTCGCGGCGCTTCGCGCAGCCTATGGCGCTGTCCCCGTGGTGGGCGGCTCGGCGGCCGGGGCAATGGGCGGCGGCGAGCTTGGCTACAGCGGCATGGAAGTGGGCATCGTCGCGTTCACCGCCGCGAGCCTCGTGCCGCAGCTCCATGTTACGCACGGCCTGCTGGCCGGCGAGGCAGGCGCTGGCGAGGCGCTGGCACGCGCGGTGGCCAGCCAGGCGGCAGACGACGCGGTGGTCCTGCTGTTCTTCGATAGCGTCGCCTCGACCGTCCCGCTCCGGCTGCACCATGCGAGCGCGCTCGTCGATGGGTTCCATGTCGGCCTGGGCGGCAAGCGGGTCAACCTGATCGGCGGCGGCCTGCTCACCGACATGAACCTGTCCGACGGCTGGGTGTTCGACGGCGGGGGCGTGAGCAAGCATTCGGCGGTCGCCCTGGTGTTCCCGCCCGCGATCAAGGCCGAGACGGTCGTGATGCACGGCTGCCGCCCGGTCAGCAGCTTCATGGAGATCACCCGCATCGACGGCGCGGTGGTGCATGAACTGGACGGGCAGCCTGCCCTCGCGGTCATCGAGCGGATGCTTGGGCTGCGCCTGGGCAGCACCGACGGCAGCGACCTGTCGCTCGTGGCGACCTTGGGCGAGAAGCACGGCGACCCCTTCGCGCCGTATGACGAGAACGCCTACGTCAACCGCCTGATCCTGGGCGCGAACCGCGCGGCTGGCTCCATCACCTTGTTCGAGCCGGACTTCCGCCAGGGCGCCCGGGTGCAGATCATGGCGCGCGACAACGCGCTGATGCTCGACTCGGTCCGCCAGGGAACCGCGGCGGCCCGCACGCGGAATCTGGCCAGCAGGCCGTTCCTGGGCCTCTACATCGATTGCGCCGGCCGGGCCAGCGCCCGCAGCGGCGCGCCCTTGGAGGAGGCCGCGCTGATGATGCAGGACCTCCGTGCATCCTTCCCGCTGCTCGGCTTCTACTCCGGCGTCGAGATCGCGCCGTTCGGCAGCTACAGCCGCCCGCTCGACTGGACGGGGGTCCTCACCTTGCTGACGCAGGAGGCACCATGAACAACCGCCTCGGCATCGGCAACCCGCATGAGCGCGAGCTGCAGTACTACCGCAACGAGTGCAACGACCTCGGCGCCCGGCTGCTTCGCCTGCAGGAGGAGCAGAGCCAAGCCTTCCTGGAGGCCCGCCGCAGCCGCACGGTGGCCCGGCTGGTACGCGAGGCTTACCGCTTCGCCGAGCCGGCCCAGGCGATGCACGACGTGGGCGGCTCCCTGCTGCAGGCCATTGTCGAGGCCGCGCTGTGCGACCGCGCCGCCCTGCTGCGGGAAGAGCCGCCCGGCAGCGGCCGTTTCCTGGTGGCCCACGCCATCGGCGGCACCAGCGTCGAGGCGGACGAGGTCGTCATGATCCCGAACCCGCCCAGCTTCTTCTTCACCAGCTCGCTCCGGCTCGACCGGCCGCCCGAGGGGCTGCTCGACGTGCTCCGGCTGCCGTTCATCCTTTGGGCCTACGACCGCTCCAGCGGCCATGCCCTCGTCATCGGCAACCGCTCCGAGGGGAACGTGAGCCGCCCCTTCGAGTCGGGCGACCAGGAGCTGATCGAGACGGCGCTGTTCGTTTATCTCGATGTGCTCTACCGCAAGCATGCGGAAGCGCAGCTGCGCCAGGCCAAGCAGTCCGCGGAGGAGGCGAACGTCGTCCAGGCGCGATTCCTCGAAGCCATGTCGCACCGGCTGCGGCCCACCGTCGAGCGCATCGTGTTGCTGGTGGAGGCCATGGCGTCCCAGCCCGGGCTGGCCGCCGGGGCGGAGCAGATCGCCGCAGTGACGCAGCAGCTTGCGGAAAGCTCCCAGGAGTTGGCCGCGCTTGCCAACGACGCCCTGGACCTCGCGACGACCCGGGACCAATCCCTCCACCTCGACGTCCAATGGATCGACCTCGGCGACGCGATGCGCCGGGTCCTGCGCGCCTGCTATCCGGTCAGCGTCAAGGGTGGCGTGGAGCTGAGCGTGAGCTTGCCCAAGCGCAACGTGTCGGTCTGCGTCGATCGGGACAGCATGCACCGGGCGATCCAGGTGCTCGTGAGCGCATCGCTGGCCCGCGCGCTGCCGGGTTCGGCGGTGAAGCTCTCGGTCGGGCGGCGCGGCGACGGCGCGGTGGAGATCCTCGTGGGCTGTTCCGTCGAGGGCGCGCCGCCCTCGTCCGAGCCTGCGTCCGAAGAGGGGGCACAGGCGGGAGGGCCGCGCTTCGAGCCGAACGCCGACCGGGTCGCCGTCGCGCGCCGGATCGTCGAGGCGCATGACGGGGTTCTGCTGACGGAAACCCGGCTCAGCGGCGGCAGCCAGGCCCGCATCATCCTGCCCGTGCACATGGCGCGGGACGACGCCGGGTTCGCCTAATACCGGCAGCCCCTTGGGCTGACCGGTATGCGTGCGGGGCTAGGCGCGGAGCGCCCGTCCGGGTTGGTGGGTCGCCGAAATCTGGCGAACCTTTCGGTTCGACACGCGCAGCGTTTGCGGCTGAGGCCGCGTGCCAAAAACGACTCTGATACCAGTCGCCCCAAAGGGCGACTGGTATAAGGGCGCCGGGCGCCGTCCGGACGCCTCGGGAGCTGCCGGACCGGTCCCGCCTTCGCTGCCGGATTGCAAAAGCGGCCGGCCAAGCCGCGGCAGCGCCTTAAAGCGGCGTGCCCGGCGGCAGGCGCGACAGGCTCGCCAGGGTGGCGTCCACCGCGCGGAACAGGCCCCATGTCTCCTTGTACTCGGCCTTGAAGACCTTGGACCCGGCCTCCGCGTCGTTATGCCGGGCGTGGATGTAGTCCGTCCAGCGCCGGCTGGCGGGCTTGCGGTGGTGGTAGTCGTGGCAGGGGGCATCGCCGACCAGCACGACCAGACGTACGAACACCTGCACGGCCAGCATGTTCAGCCACCAGCCGGCCCAAGCCAGCGCGCCCCGGGGCGAGCTCGCCGGCGCCGCCGGCGGCATCATGCCCGGGAACACGCCGCCCGTGGCGTGGGCGGTGAGGTCCCGTCCGCGGGCGGCGATCAGCTCCGCCTCGGGGAAGCTGTGCTCGCACAGGATGCGGCCGACCGTCGCGGCCTGCAGCAGCACGGTGACGGGCACGACCCAGGCCAGCAGGAAGGCCAGCCAATGCCCGGTCGCCATGGCCAGCAGCGTCATCGCTGTCCAAACGGCGATGCCCGAAACGTTGTGCTGGGCGTCATGCGAACCCCAGGCCGCCCGGACCCGGCGGAATGCGAACTGCGCGTGGAACACGGGCGACAGCAGGTTCAGCAAGACCCGGCGGCGCAGCACGGCCAGGTCCACCCCGGCCTCAAGCCGGCAGGTGTTGAACACGAAATCGGCGAACTCGTCCTCCTCGGTCAGCAGCTTGTTGTTGCTATGATGCAACATGTGCTCATGCTTGTAATGGTCGAAGTGCTTGAACAGCAGGATCGCGGACACGAGCCGCCCGACGTGGATGTTGGTTTCGCGGTTCTTGAACACGGTGCCGTGCGAGCAATGGTGGAACACCACCACCTGGAACAGCCCGAGGCCTGCGGTCGTGAGCATCATGCCGAAGGGCGCCAAAGGCGGGCAGAACTGCAGCGCCGCCACGCTCAGCCCGGCGCCGAGCAGCGTCTGCAGCACGGCGACGGCGACGAAATGCAGCGGCGAGCGTTCCTGCGGCGCCTCATCCGGGGCGGGCTGCGCCGTGAGCCAGGTCAGGAAAGGCTGAAGGACTCGCGGCAGCCGATGGTGCATGGCGAGGCGCGGGTTCGCGGGCGGGAGAGCGACGCTCCAGCTACGGTCTTCGGGAAGAATGGCATTGGGTGACGAAAAAGTCATACTTGCTCTCCGGCGTGGTTGAACTGGCATGTGGCGGGCTGCCACTGCCAATACAGTTAACGCGTTTGCTTCGCCCTCGGAATATAAGAAGCGTAACGTTAGACTGTTGTTAAACTACTGTCGAAAAGCTTAATTGGATGCGTAATGAGTTAATTTATTATTGATGGAATTCTACCATTTCTATAACAAAATGTCCATTTTTCCTACAAAGTAGCCCCTAGATATTCAAATTTGTCATCACATAAAATGGCTTGTGACAAAATGGCTCGTGACAACAAGCCGTCCCGGTCATTGCAGGCCGGGATGCAGCCTTGCTCAACTCAAAGGGCGCCGGTCAAGACTCGCGTGCGGAACAAGGCGGCCAAGCGGGGCGGCATGGCGACCGGGCCATGGTAGCGGCCCCGGCTCACGTCGCGGACGCTGAGCACTGCGAAGCCATCCTGCCACTCGCCTCGGTCCACTTCCTCCGGCCAATCGTCACCGCGCCAAAGCAGCGGGCGCAGCCCGTCCGCGTCTTCGATCCAATGCCAGTCGCTTTTCTGGGGATCGTCGGGATAGCCGTCCCAGATGCCGGTGTCATACATGGCAGCCGCCTTCCATGAACTGTCGGAGAGGCAATGATGCTGGCACCGGGTCAGGGCCTTCAGCATGCGTCCCGTCCTGGTGAATAAGACTTCGATCTGACGCCGGCCTATCCGGTGGGGTGAATGTTTAAAGAAGCTGACTTTGGACCAAGCATAACATTCACCAAAACGCATCAGCCCCTTGAAACGTGCAAAGCCGCGAATGATTCAGGCCAGCACCTTGGTATGATGTAGGACTCTTGAGGCACAAGCTTTTTACAGGTACCATGACAACTTCGAAAGGCGTCTCGGCCTGTACTCACGGCATGATGATTGCGGCCCCATCGTTTGAAAACGCTGGGTTGGACAAAAGGTGTTCTACCTGCTCCGCCGCCTGAGAAATCTATCAACCGACGGCAGCATTTTATAGGAGTTTGTTCAATGGCTTCAAGCGCCGCGTCCGTGCCCGCATCGTCGTTGGCCCAGCCGACGATCACCGCGATCCAGCAGCGGATCACGGCCTTGCTGCCGAGCAGCGTCGCATCCGCGATCACCGCGCAGTTCGCCGGCGGCTCGCCCTCCGCAACGGCGGGCAGCGCGCCGGTGCAGCCTTCAACGATCGGCGCGATGCCTGCGATGGCGTTCAGCCTTCCTGGTTCCGGGTCGGGTGCAAGCGGGTCCACCGTCGCGTCCCAGGCCCAGTCAACGATCACCGCGATCCAGCAGCAGATCACGGCCTTGCTGCCCAGCGATCTCGCTTCGGCCATCACGTCGCAGTTCGCCGGCGCCTCCTCCGCCACCGGCCAGGCGATGCTGCCGGCGTCCGCCGCAAGCGCGGCGTTGATCCTGCCGTCCAGCGACCTGATCAACACCTTTCTTTCGCTTCCTCAAACGACCTAGCGGTCCGATCCTGACGCTTGGTTCCCAAGCGTCAGGTGAATCGGTCCAACAAACAATGACCAGTGGCGTAAATCGGACGGATGCTTCCGTCTGATTTACGCCACCAGGCGCCGGGCGCGCCGCCCCGGCCAAGCATTTCCCCCTCGCGCTTGGCCCAAGCCCGCGCGGGGGCACCTCGCGGTCCAACCGTTCGGCGCGGGACTTTGCGGCGACCACCCCACCCGCCGCAACGGCCTCCGGGTTCCGTCTCAAATTTTATCGGGTTGCGGGCGCGATTGTCTCATTCCCCACCTTTCGCTGACAGGGCGGGACCTTTATCGTTGGAGGCACAAACAAACGGTTGGGAAGCAAGCGCCATGGACATCGATTGGAAAGCCGAACTCAAGCGGCCGGTGACGCTCATCCTGGCGGCGCTGGCCCTCATCGGCTGGATCTTCGCGCTGTCCGAAGTGTCATCGAAGTCCGCCTTGCGCGCCAGCACATCCGCGCAGATCGGCCAGATGACGACGGAGCAGCAGCAGCTCGCGGCGCAGCTTGACCAGCAGCAGAAGGCGTCCGGCACGCTGGCCGACCTGCAGAAAAGGACGTCCGAGACCGCGGACGCGGCCAAAAAGGCCACGCAGGACCGCGACGCCGCGGCCGCCGACCTCGCCGCGACCAACGCGGCGGTCGCCGCCGCGAAGCAGAGCCGCGAAAATGCCGAAACGCAGCTCAACACCCTCACGCAACAACTGACCGATCAGCGCGCCGCGAGCACGGAGGCGGACAGCAAGCTGGCGCAAAGCAAGGAGGCGTCCGCCAAGCTCGACAGCGACGCCGCCGCCCGCACCCAGGAACTGGCCGATGTCAGCAAGCGGATCGAGGCGGCGCACGCCCAGGAGGCCGAGCTGCGCCAGTCGCTCGCGCAGCTCACCCAGGAAGCCGCCTCCCGCTCCGCCGACATCACGAAGTCCGAGACGGCGCTGCAGCAGACCCAGCAGGCGGCCGTCCAAGCGCAAGCGCAGGTTGCCGACGCCCAGTCCCAGCTCGACCGCGCGTCCACGCAGCGCACTGACGCGGAACAGCGGCTGGCGTCGCTGCAGCAGTTGCTGACCACCGCCCAGGCGGCGGCTGATGCGGCGCAGAAGCGCCAGGCCGATACCAGCGCCCAGGTTGAGCAAACCACCCAGCAGGCCACCGCGGCCGGCCAGCGGCTTGCGGCCTTGCAGCACCAGGCCGAGGACGCCCAGGCCGGCGCCGCCACGGCGCAGAAGCAGCTTGCGGACGTCCAGGGACAACTGAGCCAGCTCAACGATCAGCGCGCCGCCGCCGAGCAGCAGTTGAAGTCGCTGCAAGCCCAGGCCGACCGCGCCCAGCAGGACCGCGCGGCGCTTGAGCAGCAGATGGCCGACGGCAAGGCGCAGATCGCCCAGGTCGCCGAGCAGCGCAGCGCCGTCGAGGCGCAGGTCAAGACGCTGGCGGCCCAGGTCGATCGCGGGAAGCAGGACGCATCCGACATGGAAGCGCGGCTGGCCGATGCGCGCAGGCAGTTGGACCAGACCACCGCCCAGCAGGCCGCCGCCACGCAGCAACTCAACGCCCTGCAGCAGCAGACGACGGATGCCAAGGCGGCCGCCTCAGCTGCCGCGGCCCCTGCCGCCGCGCCCCCTGCCGAGGATACGGCGAAGTAGCGGCGTCAGGCCGCCCCGCTCAACGCCCGGTCGTCAAGCAGGGCGTCCTGTTGTCAGGCATGGGCCGGGACGGTGAGGGCGAAGTGCTGGGTGGA
>CAXTUQ010000256.1:0-8157 GCA_964247405.1 uncultured Acetobacteraceae bacterium | reverse complement strand
GGCTTCGCGCTGGTGTTGAAACAAGCGGCGCTCCTCGCCGGCCTCGATCCCGCCCGCGTCAGCCCGCACGCGCTGCGCCACAGCTTCGCCAGCCACATGCTGGCCGGCGGCGCCGACCTGCGCAGCCTGCAAACCTTGCTCGGCCACGCCGACATCGCCAACACGCAGCTCTACACCCACGTGCTGACGGAGCGGCTGCAGCAGCTCGTCGCCCTGCATCATCCCCTGGCGTAACGGTCGCAAGGAGGCTAAGCCCCCGCCGATGCGTCACTTCCTTGATTTCGAGAAACCCATCGCCGAGCTTGAGCGCAGCATCGAGGAGCTGCGGCGGACCCAGGAGCCGGGCGGCATCAACATCGCCGAGGAGGTCGCCCGGCTGACGGACAAGGCGGACAAGCAGCTCCGCCTGACCTACGCCAAGCTCACCCCCTGGCAGAAAACCCAGGTCGCCCGCCACCCGGAGCGCCCGCACGCCCTGGACTACATCCACGGCCTGCTGACCGAGTTCACGCCCTTGGCCGGCGACCGCGCCTTTGCCGACGACGCGGCCGTGGTCGGCGGCCTCGGCCGGTTCCAGGGGCGCTCCGTCGTCGTGCTGGGCACCGAGCGCGGGTCGGACACCGAAACCCGCGTCGCCCACAACTTCGGCATGGCCCGGCCGGAAGGCTACCGCAAGGCCCGCCGGCTGATCGAGCTGGCCGGGCGCTTCGGCCTGCCGCTACTGACCTTCGTGGACACCGCCGGCGCCTTCCCCGGCATCGACGCGGAGGCGCGCGGCCAGGCCGAGGCCATCGCCCGCTCCATCGAGGCCTGTCTCACAGCCCCCGTGCCCATCGTCGCCACGGTGATCGGCGAGGGCGGGTCGGGCGGCGCCATCGCGCTCGCCACCGGGGACCGGGTGCTGATGCTGGAGCACGCCGTCTACTCCGTCATCTCGCCGGAAGGCTGCGCCAGCATCCTGTGGCGCGACGCGGCGCAGGCGGCCGTGGCGGCGGAGGCGCTGCGCCTTACCGCGACCGACCTGCACGCGCTGCGCCTCATCGACGCCATCGTGCCCGAGCCAATGGGGGGCGCCCACCGCATGCCGGCCGAGACCATCGCCAGCGTCGGCGCCGCGGTGCAGGAGGCGCTGGCCGCCCTGCTGCCGCTCGACGCCGCCATGCTGCAAGCCCGGCGGCGCGAGAAGTTCCTCGCCATGGGCCGCGAGATCCCGGCATGAGCCGCGGCAGCGTAATCACCCCGGCGGTGGCCAGCACCCGACGCGCGGTTTAGGCTGTCCGGCCGCCATGGACCAGTCCTTGCCCCCCGACACCCCGCTTTCCCAGGACCTAGCCCCCGCGCCGCCTGACCCGGCCGAGGGCCAGTCCACCCGCGGCCTGTTCATGCGGGTGTTCCCGTCCATCTGCCTGCCGATGTTCATGGCGGCGGTGGACGCGACCATCGTCGCCACCGCCTTGCCCGCCATTGCCGGCACGCTGGGCGACGTGGAGCGGATCTCCTGGGTCGTCGTGTCCTACCTGATGGCGACCACCATCGCCGCCCCGGTGTATGGAAGGCTGGGCGACGTGCTGGGGCGCAAGCGGCTGCTGTTCCTGGCGCTGGCCGTGTTCGTCGCGGCCTCCGTCGGCTGCGCCGCTGCACCCACGCTGCTGTGGCTCGTCGCGGCACGGGTGCTGCAAGGCTTCGGCGGCGGCGGGCTGATGACCTTGTCGCAGGCGCTGGTGGGGGAAACGGTGCCGCCGCGGGAGCGGGGGCGCTACCAGGGCTACCTCGCCTCCATCTTCATGACCTCCTCGACATTCGGGCCGGTCGCAGGCGGCTGGCTGACGCAGCATCTCGGCTGGCAATCGGTGCTCCTGATCAACGTGCCGCTGGGCCTGCTCGCGGCCGTGCTGGCGGTGCGGCTGCCGAACCGCGCGCCGCCGCGAGGGCACTTCCGGTTCGATTGGCTGGGGCTGGTGCTGTTCTCCGGCTTCGTGGTGCCGCTGCTGATGGCGCTGGAGCGGGGGCAGCGCATCTCCGCCGCCGTGGTGCCGGGCGTGGCTGGACTGGTGGGGCTGGCGCTCGCGTCGCTGTTGCTGCTGCTGCGGCAGGAGCGGCGGACCTCCACCCCGCTGATTCCCGTGGCGCTGCTGCGGCAGCCTGCGATCTGGCGCGCGGACGCGATGGGCGCCTGCGTCGGCGCCACCGTCGTATCGTGCGTGACGTTCATGCCGATCTACTTGCAGGTGGTGCGCGGGGCGCCGCCGGGCCGGGTGGGTCTTCTGTTGCTGCCGCTCACCGCCGGGCTGGCGTTCGGCTCGCTGCTGACCGGGCGGATGATCGCGCGCACCGGGCGGACGGCGGTGTTTCCGTCCTTTGGCCTGGTATCCGTGACCGCGTGCCTGATGTTCCTGGCGCTGGGCGCCGGGTGGTTGCCGACGGCGTGGCTGCCGGTGGTGTTCCTGGTGCTGTCCATATCGCTCGGCACCACCATGCCGGTGGTGCAGACCACCGTGCAGATGGTGGCCGGGCCGAAGAACCTGGGCGCCGCGTCGGCGTCCGTGCAGTTTTCCCGCTCCATCGGCGCGGCGCTGGGCACGGCGCTGGTCGGCGCGGTGCTGTTCGCCGTGCTGACCGCGGCCGACCCGGCGACCGCCGGGCTGTTCGCCGAGATCGTCGAGCGCGGTCCGGCGGTGCTCGACCACGTTGCCCCGGCTCAGCGCGCCGTGGCCGCGGACGAGATCGGGTCAGCGTTCCGCGCGGCGTTCCTGTGCATCGCGGCGTTCAGCGGCACCGGGCTGGTGTTGGCGTGGTCGCTGCCGGTGCGGCGGCTCTAGGCCCTGGTCAGGTCAAGAAAGCCGCCAGGCAACACTCCACCGCATCAGCCGGCATCACCTCGCTCCGCCAGCAATCGCTCCAACGCCCGACGCGCGTCGGCTGCGAGGACGGGCACGCGTTCCCGGGCGGTATTCCACACGATCTCGGTGTTCATCCGATCGTAGGCGTGCCGCAGCCGGTTGCCCATGCCGCGGATGTCGCCCCACGGATGACCCGGCATCAACTCGCCCGCTCGCTCGCCGAGGCGGTAAACCGCTTCGCACACCCGTTCCAGACAGCGCTCCACGGCATCCCGCGTGCGCCCGTCCCGCCCGAACGCGTCGCGGTTCATACCAGCCAGGTAGCTCTCGATACGCTCCGCGTTCTCGACGATGTCAGCCAAGCTGTCAGCAGGGTTGTGCCTAGAAGGCAAGCCAACGGTCCCGCTCGACGTTGGTCCGCAAGCGCGGCTTCTCGATCGGCTCGGGCAACAGGTCCACACGGCAGCCGATGATCTCCGCAATGCGTCGCTCCAGCGCGACGAAGCGGAAAAGATCCATGCGGGCTTCGGGGTCGAACTCGGCAGCGAGGTCCACGTCGCTGTCGGCTGCCCCGTCGCCGCGGGCGACGGAGCCGAACAACGACAAGCGGCGGACGCCGGCATCACGCAGTTCCGCCTCATGCGCGCGCAGGGCGGCGATCACACGGTCGGCCAGTTCTGTTGTCGTGTTGCCCATCGCGCTACATTCCCTCCATGCCGCAACGTAGCACGGCCGGGCGGGAACGTTGCCATTCCGAATGCGGCTTGCAAGCGTGACCGGCCCAAGCGTGGGCACACGTCGGTGGTCACGTTCGCAAGAATAAAGGTTTCAGGCCGCCAACGCCGCCCCAAGGTCTTCATGGAACCTATTCCCCGCCGTGGTCGCCTGGATGTGCCCGGCGCGGATCACCCAGTCGCCGAACCGCTCACCCGCCTCCCGCCCCGCCGCATACTCATGCAGCAGCGGCGTGAGCGCCTCCAGGATCGCCGCCTCGTCCACGTCCCGGCGATACAGCTTGTTCAGCCGGGTGCCGTCCGGCGCCGCGCCGAGGTACAGGTTGTAGCGGCCCGGCCCCCGCCCGACCATGGCGATCTCCGCCAGGTACGGCCGGGCGCAGCCGTTCGGGCAGCCGGTCATGCGCAGCACGATGGGCTGGTCGCGCAGCCCGGCGTCCTCCATCACCGCATCGAGCTTGGTGATCAGGCTCGGCAAGTACCGCTCGCTTTCCGACAAGGCCAGGCCGCAGGTCGGCAGTGCCACGCAGGCCATGGACGCGAGCCGCAGCGCCGATGCGCCCTGCTCCAGCCCGTATTGCAGCAGCAGCGCCGCGATGTCCGCCTTGTCCTCTGCTGCCACGCCGGCGATGATCAAGTTGTGGTTTGCGGTCATCACGAACTCGCCCCGGTGCACGTTGGCGATGGCGCGCAGGCCCGACAGCAGGCGGCGGTCCGGCAGGTCGTGCACCCGGCCGTTCTCGATGAACAGGCAGTACTGCCACGTCCCGTCCGGCGACTGCGACCAGCCCAGGTGGTCCCCGGTGCCGGTGAACGCGGCGCCGTGGGCGGGCGCCAGCTTAAAGCCCAAATGCTGCTCGACCTCGGCCTGGAAGGCGCCCACACCCATGCGCTCGATGGTGTACTTCAGCCGGGCGTGCTTGCGGACGCTGCGGTCGCCGTTGTCGCGCTGCACGCGGATCACCGCGTCGGCCACCGCGACCGCCTGGTCGGGCGTGCAGAAGCCGATCACGTCGCCGGTGCGCGGGAAGGTGTCGGTCTCGCCATGGGTCATGCCCATGCCGCCGCCCACCGACACGTCGTAGCCGATCACCACGCCGTCCCGTTCGATGCTGATGAAGCCCAGGTCGTGCGCGAACACGTCCACGTCGTTCTGCGGCGGCACGGCGATAGCGATCTTGAATTTGCGCGGCAGGTAGGTGGGGCCGTACAGCGGCTCCTCCTCCGGCTCGCCGTCCGCCACGCGTTCCTCGCCGAGCCACAGCTCGTGCCAGGCGCGGGTCTTCGGCAGCAGGTCGTCGCTGAGCCGCTTGGCGAGCGCCAGCGCCTCCGCATGCGCCGGGCTGGCATGCGGGTTGGAGGTGCAGATGACGTTGCGGTTCACGTCGCCGCAGGCCGCGATGGTGTCGAGCAGCGCGTCGTTCACGGCGGACAGCGCCGGCCGCAGGTTGCCCTTGATGATGCCGTGGAACTGGATCGTCTGCCGGGTGGTGAGGCGGATGGTGCCGTTGGCCCGCTCCCGCGCGATCTCGTTCAGTTGCAGCCATTGCTGAGGGCTGACGCGCCCGCCGGGGATGCGGAGGCGGGCCATGAAGCTGAGGGCCGGCTCCATGCGCTTGCGCCCGCGCTCCGCGCGCAGGTCGCGGTCATCCTGCTGGTAGAAGCCGTGGAATTTCGTCAGTTGCGTGTCGTCCTCGGCCAAGGCGCCGGTGACGACGTTGCCCATCCCTTCCGCGATGGTGCCGCGCAGCGCATGGCTACGGGCCTTGATGCCCTCATTCTTCGACGGCGGCGAATTGGTGTCGGGCATAACAGCCTCCGTTAATAGACGTCGAGCAGGTAGCGGCCCTGCTTCTTCATGGCGGCCAGGCGTTCCTCGGCGGCGTCCGCCGCGATGCCGGCGCCGTCGGCGATCACGTCGCGCAGCGCCATGTGCACGTCGCGCGCCATGCGGACTTGGTCGCCGCAAACATACAGGGCCGCCCCGTCCTCGATCCACATATGGAGGTCTCGCCGCGCTTCCCACATGCGGTGCTGCACATAGATCTTGGCGTCCTGGTCGCGGGAGAACGCCACGTCCAGCCGGCCCAGCACGCCGCGCTCGATCAGGTCCTGCCACTCGAGCTGATACAGGAAGTCGTGCGTGTAATGCTGGTCGCCGAAGAACAGCCAGCTCTTGCCCGTAAGGCCGGCGGCGTCGCGCTCCTGCATGAAGGCGCGGAACGGCGCGACCCCGGTGCCCGGCCCGATCATGACGATGGGCGTCGCCGGGTCGGACGGCAGGCGGAAATGCGGGTTGGCCTTGACGTGGATGCCGAGCCGGTCGCCCACCCGGCGCCGGTCCGCGACGTGGGTGGAGGCGACGCCCCCGCGGTCCCGCCCATGCGTCTGGTAGCGCACCGCACCCACCAGCAGGTGCGCCTCCTCGCCGACCATGGCCTGGCTGGACGCCACGGAGTAGAGCCGCGGCGGCAGCGGGCGCAGCAGCCCGGTGAGCTGCGCGGGCGTCAGCTTGTTCGGGAACGCGGTCAGCAGATCGACCACGTGACGCCCGGGCAGGAACTCGGCAAGCTGCTCCGGGTCGCCGGCCAGGTCCTTGATGTTCGGGTCGCCGGTGAGTTCGGCGAGGCTGCGCACCACATGCGCCGAAAGCGTGGTGACATCGTGCTTGGACACCAGCGCCGCGTGCAACGCCGCGTCGCCCGACAGCCCGGCGGCGTCCAGCACCGCTTCAACCACGGCCGGGTCGTTCTCGGGCGCCACGCCGATGGCGTCGCCGGGCTGGTAGGTCAGCCCGGACCCGGCAAGCGACATCTCGACATGGAAGGTCTGCTTGGCCGACCGGCTGGAGTTCAGGTTCACCAGATCGGTGATCTCGGCTTCGAATGGGTTGGATTTGGTGTACTCGCGCGCCTCACCACCCACGCCGCCGAAATCGACGTGGATCACGCTCGGCGCCGGCTCGGCGTCAGCGCCGCGCAGGGCTGGCAGGGTGGTGCCGAGCCAGGCGGCAGCCGGCGCGTCGTAGTCAAGGTCGCATTCCAGCAGCGGCGCGGCGCGGTGCCCGCCCAGCGCGGCCAGGCGCTCGTCGATGGCGTGGCCGGTCGCGCAGAACTGCGCGTAGGCGCGGTCGCCCAATGCCAGCACGGCGAAGTTCACCTTGTCCATGCGCGGCGCGCTGTCGGCCAGCAACGCCGTCATGAAGTCCGTGGCGCGGGCCGGCGCTTCGCCTTCGCCCCAGGTGGCGGCGATTACCAGCAGCCGCTCGGTGCGGGCCAGGTCCGCCGGGGTCGCCTCGGCGGCGTCCAGCACGCGGGGCGCGAAGCCCAGGCGCGCGGCGTCCTTGCCGGCCTTGCGGGCCAGGGCCTCGGAGTTGCCGGACTCGGTCGCGAACAGGATGGTCAGCGCCGGGCGCGCGACAGGGGCGGCGACCGGCGCACTGGCGGCCTCGTAGCCCGCCAGGAACCCGGCCAGCCAGCTCCGCTGCGTGGGGCTGGTGTGCTCGATGACGCGGTTCAGCGCGGCGATGGCGTCGGGCGGGAACGGCGCGTTGGTGGGCAGGCGTGCAGGGGAGGTCATAGCCAGCCACTCCAGTCGGCGGTCCATACGAAAGCAAAGGTCAGCACCGCAATCCCCGCCATGCCGCCGGTCGCGACGGCCAGCGGACGCCAGCCGAGCGCCTGGATCTTGCGGAGGTCGGTCGATAGCCCGACGCCCGCGAAGGTGAGCAGGAACGCCCAGCGGGACAGCGCGGCGAGGTTGGCCGCGTCGGCCTTGCTGAACGCGCCGAAGGTTGCGAGCAGCGAGACCGCCAGGAAGCCGAGGACGAACTTGGGGAACTTGGCCCACAGGAACGCCGCCTTGTTGGCGACCCGCGTGCCCTCGCCGCGCGCCGCCCAATACAGCGCGTAGCCCAGCACCACGAAGCCGATGGTGGCGTTCCGCGTGGTCTTGGCCAGCACGGCGTAGCGCGCGGCCTCCTCGGACACCATGGCGCCGGCCGCGGTCGCCTCCGCCGTGTTGTCGATGGCCAGGCCGGCCCACAGGCCGTAGGCGTGGTCGCTCATGCCCGCCAGGTGGCCCACGACGGGGAACAGCACGAGGCTGACTGCGCCCAGTAGCAGGATCGCGGCGATGGCGAGGGACACGTCCTCGTCCTCGGCCCGGATGGCGCCGCGGGCGGCGATGATGGCGGACACGCCGCAGATCGAGGAGCCGATGGCCAGCAGGCTCACCAGCTTCGGCCGCAGCCCGAACCGGGTGCCGAGCCAAGTCATGATGCCGATCGACAGCGCGAGTTCAAGCGCCACCAGCATCAAGGATGCGCCGCCCAGGCGCAGCACGTCGCCAAGCAGGAAGCGCACGCCGAGCAGGACGATGCCGAGCTTGAGCCAGAACTCGTAGGTCGCGACGCCGGCACGGAAGATGCGGGGCACGCCGACCAGGTTGGTGATGGCCAGGCCATACAGGATGGCCCACAGCACGTACTCGATGTTGGGCAGCACGACATGGTGCGACTTGCCCCACGCCGTAATCCCCTGTTCCGTCAGCTTGCCTGCGTATCCTACGGCGAACAGCAGCGC
>CAXTUQ010000255.1:0-8208 GCA_964247405.1 uncultured Acetobacteraceae bacterium | reverse complement strand
GCGCGGGGCGCAGAACAGCAACCGCCGGCCGAGCGGGCGGCGGGCCGCGTAGGGGCACTACGGGCTGCGCCGGGCGTCGATCCCTTTGCGGGACGCGCCCGGCGTTCGATTTGAGGCTGGTGTCGAATGCCATTATCCGCCTCACCAAAGAAGGTCCGACGGACCCTCTGCCGCCCCTCAGCCCCGAAAACGTAGCGCATCGACCAGCAGCGTGAACGCCGCCGAAGGCTGGCGTCGGCTCGGGTAGTAAAGGTGATAACCGGCAAAGGGCGGGCACCAGTCGTTGAGCACACGGACAAGGCTGCCCTCGGCGACATGGGCTGTCACGTGATCCTCCAGAACGCAGGCCAGGCCGAACCCCGCCGTTGCCGCCCGAAGGACCATCAGCGGGTTGTTGAACGCCAACTGGCCTTCGACCCGCACCTTCAATTCGCGTCCCCCTTTCTCCAGCTCCCACGCATAAAGGCCGCCCAAGGTGGGCAGGCGGAGGTTGATGCACTGGGGGTCGGCCAGGTCCTGCGGGGTGCGCGGCTTCGGCCGCGCCGCGAAGTAGGACGGGGCGCCTACCACAGCCATCCGCAGGTCAGGTCCGACGCGCACCGCGACCATGTCCTTGGCGACCGCTTCCCCCAAGCGGACGCCGGCGTCGAACCGCTCGGCGACGATGTCGGTCAGGCCGGAGTTGATCGCAAGCTCGACATGGATGTCGGGATAGTCGGGCAGCAGCGTTTCCAGCACAGGCCACAGGACGCTGATCGCCGCGTGCTCGGACGTGGTGATGCGGATCGTGCCGGCCGGCTTCTCCCGCAACTCGCTCAACGAGGCGAGTTCGGCGGCGATGGTGTCGAGCGCCGGGCCAAGCGTCTTCAGCAACCGCTCGCCCGCCTGCGTGGGCGCGACGCGCCGCGTCGTGCGGGTCAGCAGCCGGACGCCCAGCCGCGTTTCCAGCCGCTGGACGGTATGGCTGAGCGCCGATTGCGAGGTGCCGAGCTTGGCCGCCGCGCGCGTGAAGCTTTCTTCCTCCGCCACCGTCGCAAAGGCGTTCAGGTCAACCAGTTCCTCGCGCCGCATTCATGAAGCCTAGACATAGGTCCATGCAAATTCCAGCGGCTAATCCCCCGTCCGCGCTGCGCCTAACGTCATGGCAACGCACGACGGAGTTTGGATCATGGATATCAAGCGCAGCGGCTCGCAGCCCCCCGCCCGGGGGCCGGACGCGTATTTCACCGGCACGGTCAGGATCGACGCGCCGTTCAAGGGCGGCGGCGATGCGCGTGTCGGCGGCGCGACCGTCACCTTCGAGCCGGGCGCCCGCACCGCCTGGCACACGCATCCGCTGGGCCAGACGCTGCTCGTCACCGCCGGTCTGGGACGCGTGCAGCGCGAGGGCGGCCCGACGGAGGAAATCCGCCCTGGCGACATCGTCTGGTTCGCGCCCGGCGAGAAGCATTGGCATGGCGCTGCGCCCCATTGCGCGATGACCCACATCGCCATCGCCGAAGCGCTGGACGGCCAAGTGGTCAGTTGGATGGAGAAGGTGACGGACGCGCAATATGGCGCCGACCCGGACGCCGGCGCATCGTGACCTGAACGGCGCTACGCCAGCGTCCTGGCCTCGGCCGAGCTGGTCGCCGCAGGCGTGGGCAGAAGCCGCCAGGCGCAGGCGGCGCTGCCGATACCACCCAGTGCGATCACCCAGCCCATCGGTCCCGGCGTGCCGTCGGCGAACGCGCCCACCAGGGCGGAGCCGACCATGCCTGAGCCATACTGGACGGCGCCGACCAGCGCCGAAACGGCGCCCGCACGCTGGGGGTCGAGGGCGAGGGCGCCGACAATCGAGTTGGCGACGATGAACCCGGTCGCGGACACAAACACGAACAACGGCGCGACCAGGCCCGCAAGCCCGCCCCAGCCAGTCCACGCCGCGACCGCCGATACAACACCCGCGAGCGCCGCCATCCCCGTGCCTGCCCGCAGCAGCCCGTCCCTGCCGATCCGCGCCACCACGCGCGCGTTGACGAGGTTGGTCGCCATGATGCCGACGATGCCCACGGCGAACAGCACGCCGTAAAGCTGCGGCGAAACGTGGTGATAGCTGATAAACGCGAAGGGCGTGCCGGCCACATAGGCGAACGTGCCAGCGTAGAAGAAGCCGACCGCGCCGGAATAGCCGAGCAGGGCAGGGCGGCGCACCAGCTCGCCGTAGCGGGCAAAGGCGTGCGCCAACGGCTCGTCGTTGCGCCGCGCGCTTGGCAGCGTTTCGGGCAGCGTGAACAGCGCGGCGAGCGTCAGCAGCCCGACGCCGACCAGCACCCAGAAGATCGCCCGCCACCCGGCGAGGACCAGGATCTGCCCGCCCACGACCGGTCCGAGCAGCGGCGCCACGGCCATCACCGTCATCAGCGTGGACAGCATCTGCGCGGCCCGGTCGCGCGGGTAAAGGTCGTGCACCATGGCGCGGGCGAGTACGACGCCCGCGCAAGCGCCCACCGCCTGCACCACGCGCCAGCCGATCATCTGGGAAGCGCTTGCCGAGACCGCGCAGCCCGCGGAGCCGATCACGAACAGAACAAGCCCGACCGCGACCGGCCCGCGGCGCCCATAGCGGTCGCCAACCGGCCCCCACAGGAGCTGCCCGGCACCGAAGCCGACCAGATAGCCCGCAACCGTCAGCTCCATCGTGCCCGCGTCCGCGTGCAGCGCCGCGGCCATGGTCGGCAGCGCCGGCAGATACAGGTCGGTCGAGATGGACGCGAACCCCAGCAGGGTGCTCAGCACCGGCAGCACGCGCAGGCGAGGGGGCGTCGTGGTGGCGGCAGTGGTCATGGACTGCTCCGTCTCGGTCAGGTGCCGCCGCCCGCGCGCCGGGAGGGCGCACGGGGCCGCACGGCCGTTCAGCGGCCGGTCGTTGCCAGGAGCTGCGCGGGGTAGCGCTCGCCCTCGACCTCGATCTCGGAGGCTGCGCGCTCGATCCCGGCGAGGTCATCGGCGGTCAGCTCGATGTCGGCCGCGCCCAGGTTCTCCTCCAGCCGATGCCGCTTGGTGGTGCCGGGGATCGGCACGATCCAGGGCTTCCGGGCGAGTAGCCAGGCGAGCGCGATCTGCGCCGGCGTTGCGCCCTTCTCGCCTGCGATCCGCTTGAGCAGATCGACGAGCGCCTGGTTCGCCGCCATCGCCTCGGGCGTGAAGCGGGGCAGGATGTTGCGGAAATCGCCTTCGCCGAGCTTGGTCTCCTTGCTCATCGCCCCGGTCAGGAAGCCCTTGCCGAGCGGGCTGTAGGGCACGAAGCCGATGCCAAGCTCCTCGCAGGCTGCAAGCACCCCGTTGGTTTCCGGCCCGCGCGTCCAGAGCGAGTACTCGTTCTGGATGGCCGTCACCGGCTGCACCGCATGGGCGCGGCGGATGGTCTGCGCGCCGGGTTCGGACAGGCCGAAATGCTTGACCTTGCCGTCCCGGATCAGGTCATGGACCGCGCCCGCCACCTCCTCGATCGGCACGGCGGGATCGACGCGGTGCTGGTAGAACAGGTCGATGGCCTCGACGCCCAGCCGCTTCAAGGACGCCTCGGCCACGGCGCGGACGGTCTCGGGGCGGCTATCCATGCCGGTCTGCTTGCCGGTTTCGGGGTCGATCCGGAACCCGAACTTGGTCGCGATGGCCACTTGGTCCCGCACCGGCGCCAGCGCCTCGCCGACCATCTCCTCGTTGGTGAAGGGGCCATACACTTCAGCGGTGTCGAACAGGGTGACGCCACGCTCCGCCGCGGCGCGGATCAGCGCGATGCCCTCTTCCTTGCTCACCGCGTTCGCGTAGCCGAAGTTCAGGCCCATGCAGCCGAAGCCGATGGCCGACACCTCCAAGCCGCTTCCAAGTATGCGCTTCTGCATTGCCCTGCCTCCAAACCATTTGCGCGACGCTCGACCGACGCGATGGCCTGGAAATAAGCCGCTTCGCTTATGCCAATTAGCCGGTCAATGCGGCATGAAGCTATGCCAGCCGTTCATAAATATATGCTGTATGCTCCATCCCGCCCAACGAGACCAAGCGCCTGCTTCCTACCCCGAGCGGCCCACCGCCCTCCGGGCTTTTGCCGGCCTGACCTGCCGCTCGCGCTGGTCCGCCTCGAACAGCCCGGACAGCTCCTCGGCCGCCTGCTTGGCGCCCTGGATCAATTGCCGCTCGTCCTCATAGAAGGCATGGCTCTCGATCAGGTTCTTCTCGTCGTAGTCGCGGAAGATCGCCACGGCCCGCCGCGCCTCGTCCGATGGGACCCCGAGGTCCTCCAAGGCCATCTCGCTCAGCCGAAGGCTGGAGTGAAAGGTCTCGCGCACCAGGCGATTCACGCCGCGGTCCATCAGTAGGTGGGCATGACGCCGGTTGCGGGCGCGGGCGAGCACGCGAAGCTGGGGGAACGTGCGCCGGGCGACTTCGACGACCTTGAGCGTCTGCTCCATGTCGTCCAGCGCCACGACGAGCAGGCGCGCATGCTCGGCGCCCGCCGCGCGCAGCAGGTCGGGCCGTGACGGGTTGCCGTAATAGACCTTGGAGCCGAAGCGGCGGATCACCTCGACCTGCTCCGTGTCCTGTTCCAGCGCGGTGAAGGCGATGCCGCGCATGCGCAGGACCCGCCCGACGATCTGGCCGACCCGGCCGAAGCCGCAGATGATGACCGGGACGCCGTCATCCTGGATCGCGTCGTAGGCGCGCTTCGCCGGCGCTTGCAGCCGGGGCACGACGAAGCGTTCGGATGCTGCGAACAGCAGGGGCGTCGCCGCCATGGACAGCGCGATGGCCAGCGTCGCCCGGTCATACGCTGCCTGGGTCAGCGCCCCGGCCGTGACGGCGGTGGAGAACAGCACGAAGCTGAACTCGCTGCCCTGGGGCAAGGCCAGCGCGAAGCGCAGCGCGGCCCGGTTCGACTGCCCGCCCAGGCGGCCCAGGGCGAACGCCACCACCACCTTCACGAACATCACCCCGGGCACCATCATCGCGAAAAGCCCAGGGTCCTGCACGGCAAGGCCCAGGTTTGCAGCCATTCCGACCGAAAGAAAGAAGAAGCCGAGCAGCAGGCCCTCGAACGGCTCGACGTCGGCCTGCACCTCGTGCCGGTACTCGCTGTCGGACAGCAGCACGCCGCCGATGAACGCGCCGAGCGAGGTGGACAACCCTGCCGCGCTCGCCAATGCCGCCGACCCGGCGACAACGAACAGCGCAAGCGCCGTGAACACCTCGGGCGTACGCGCGCCGCCGATGGCGCGGAACGCGGGCCGGATGAGGAAGCGCCCGCCGACCAGGATGACGGCAATGGCGCCGGCCGCGCGGGCAAGCTCCAGCCACGGCACATGGTGGGGCGCAGCACTCCCGCCCGCGAACAACGGGACAGCCGCGACCAGCGGGATGAAGGCGAGGTCCTGGAACAGCAGCACGGCGAAGGTGTCCCGGCCCGAGGGCTTGCCGAGCAGGTCGCGCTCGGCCAGGAGCGGCAGGACGATGGCGGTCGAGGACAGGGCGAGGCCGGCGCCGATGACCATCGCCGCCGGCCATGGCAAGCCGGCCCAATGCGTGGCGCCGGCCAGCGCTGCGGCAGTGACAACCACCTGCGCGGGTCCGAGCACGAACACCGCGCGCCGCATGACCCACAGACGCTGCGGCCGGACTTCCAGGCCGATCAGGAACAGCAGCATGATGACGCCGAGTTCAGAAACGCCGGCGATCTCGCCCACGTCGGTGATCAGGCGCAGGCCGGACGGCCCGATCAGCGCGCCGCCCGCGAGGTATCCCAGCACGCTGCCCAACCCCAGCCGGCGTGACAGCGGCACCAGGAGAACCGCCGTCGCCAGCAGGATTGCGATGGTGAGGAGCATGGGCAGCCTGGTCCTGTTGAAGTCCGCGGCGCGCAGCCGCGGTGGGCCGGCCTTCTGCCGAAGCCCTCCCAAGCCAGGCATACCCAAAACCCCGGCATTTCCAAAATGCGGCACGCCCATCAGGCGTGCCCGGCAGGCATCCCGGCGGCTACGCCCGCGCTTGCAGGGCGTGGCTGTCCAGGCGCCCGACGTTCGCCTCGTCCATCGCCCGCCAAGCGTTACCCAACGAACCCCCCATGTCGATGGCCCGGCATGCATCCTCGACGACATGCGCCTCAAACCCGGCGGATACGGCATTTATCGCGCTCCAGCCCACGCAGAAGTCCGTCGCCAGCCCCGCGAGGAACAGCCGGTGCAGGCCGCGCTCGCGCAGGTAGCCGGCGAGGCCGGTGGGTGTGCGCCCGTCCGCTTCGAGGAAAGCGGAGTAGCTGTCCACGTCGGGGCGGAACCCCTTGCGGATAATCAGCTCCGCATGAGGCAGTTGAAGGCCGGGCGCGAAGCCGGCGCCTTCGCTGCCCTGCACGCAGTGCATGGGCCACAGCACCTGCGGCCCGTACGGCAGCTCGATCTGCTCGAACGGCGCCCGGCCGGGATGGTTGACGGCGAACGACACATGCCCGGCCGGGTGCCAGTCCTGCGTCAACAGGACGTGGTCGAACAGCGCGCCCAGCCGGTTGATCGGCGCCACCACGGCGTCCCCGTCCGGCACCGCCAGCGGCCCGCCGGGCAAGAAATCCCGCTGTATATCGATTACGAGCAATACGTCATCGGGCGACAAGTGCATTTTCGGAGGCCTCCTTGTGCCGGCATGGCCGTTTTTGCCGCTGCCGGACCAACTATCCCGTCCTAAGCTACCGCCAAAGGAGGCGGGCATGGGAGAGGGAGAGGCGGTCCATCTTGGCGGCCCGATGCGGGAGGCGCTGGTGATCCTGGGCGCCGCCGCCGTGGTCATCCCGCTGTTCCACCGCATGCGGATCAGCACGGTGCTCGGCTTCATGCTGGTGGGCGTGCTGCTGGGGCCGTCCGGCCTGGGCGCGCTGACCGGTTGGGCGCCGTGGCTGTCATTCGTGACGATGTATGACCGGGACCGCATCGCGGCGGTGTCCGAGTTGGGCGTGGTGCTGCTGCTGTTCATGATCGGGCTTGAGCTGTCGTTCGAGCGGATCGTGACCATGCGGCGCCTGGTGTTCGGGCTGGGCGCCTTGCAGGTGTCCGGCTGCGCGCTGCTGGTCGGCGGCTGCGCTGTGCTGCTCGGCGTGGCGCCGAGGGCGGCGGCGGTGATCGGCTTGGCGCTCGCCATGTCCTCCACGGCGGTGGTGGCGCAGGTGCTGGCCGATGAGCGCCGGGTCACTGGCTTGGTCGGGCGGGCCAGCTTTGCCGTGCTGCTGTTCCAGGATTTGGCCGTGGTGCCGGTGCTGTTCACCCTGGGCGTGCTGGGCCGGGACGGCGCCGCGGGGTGGGGCGCGTTCGCGTTTGCAGTTGGGCAGGCGCTGGCGGTGGTTGTCGGCTTGGTGGGACTGGGCCGCCTGGTGCTGCGTCCGCTGTTCCGCGGGGTGGCCCGCACGCGCAGCCCGGAGCTGTTCATGGCCGCCTGCCTGCTGGTGGTGCTGGCGACCGGGCTTGCCGCGGCGGCGGCGGGCTTGTCGATGGCACTCGGCGCTCTGATCGCCGGGCTGCTGCTGGCGGAAACCGAGTATCGCCGGCAGATCGAGGTGACGGTGGAGCCGTTCAAAGGGCTGTTGGTGGGGGTGTTCCTGATCTCCATCGGGCTTGCAGTCGATCTCGGCCGGGTGGCGGCACAGCCCGGCACCGTGCTGGGCGCGGCGCTCAGCCTCGTGGCGCTCAAGGCGGGCGCGACCGCGACGCTGTCGCGCGTGATGGGGCTGCGCTGGTCGGTGGGGGTGCCGGCCGGCCTGCTGCTGGGACCCGGCGGCGAGTTCAGCTTCGTGATCCTGGGCTTGGGGGCCGGCATGGGTCTGATCGGCGCGGATTTGGCAGGCTTCGGCTTCATCGTGGCGGCGCTGACCATGGCGGCGATCCCGCTGCTGTCGCGGCTCGGAGCGCGCTTCACGGTCCGCCGCGCGGCGCCCATCGACCCCGGCCTGCTGCCGCCGGACATGGAAGGCGACGCGCCGCGGGTGATTCTGGCCGGGTTTGGCCGGGTGGGCCGCACCGTTGCGGCGCTGCTGGACGCTCACCGCATCCCCTACGTCGCGCTGGACAGTGACGCCGCCCGGGTCGGCGCGGGCCGCCGGGAGGACCGCCGCGTGTACTATGGCGACGTGATGCAGCCCGCCCTGCTGCGCCGTGTCGGCCTGGGCGCCGCCCGCGCGCTGGTGGTGAC
>CAXTUQ010000254.1:8003-8249 GCA_964247405.1 uncultured Acetobacteraceae bacterium | reverse complement strand
GCGCCCGGAATCCGAGTAGCCGAACTGCAGGCACACCCGGCCGATCCCGCGCACGTAGGCGCGGTAGTGCGGGGAGCGCAGCGCCTCCTCCAACACGCGCACCCCTTCCTCCAGGGCGTCCTCGGTCTCGAACAGCGGGCTGATCTCGATCTGGTGCTCGACGCCGCAGACCCGCGCCAGCCACAGCGCCGCCAGCAGGGTGTAGCCGCTTCGGGTTTCGGCAATCAGGAATCGCGCCGGGGTGTG
>CAXTUQ010000254.1:0-7971 GCA_964247405.1 uncultured Acetobacteraceae bacterium | reverse complement strand
CGGCTCCGCTTCCACGGCGTCCAGCGCGTCGTCGATCCCGGCCAGCAGCGTGCGGCGGCGTGAGCGGTCGGCCGGCGGGTCGTCGAGGCCGAGGCGCAGCCGGGCGGCGTTGTGCACCTGCGCCGCGTTCAGCCGGAAATGCGCGCGGGCGAGGCACAGCCCGTGCGCCACCGCGCCCGCCCGGGCCACGCACAAGCGGCGCTGCGCCGTTTTGTCCGCCCGGGCGATGGCGCCGGCGAACAGCGGCAGCAGCGGCTCCGGCGACAGCAGCGCCTCTTCCCGCCCGTCGATGAGCGCGCGGGCGAACGGCGCCACCGCCGCCGGGTCGGGGCCTGACGGCGCCAAGGCGAGCTGCGCATCCACGGCGGCGAGGGCCTGCTCCAGGCGGCTGTGCAGGGCGGCGGCGCATGGCAGGCCGGCCACATTCGCTGCGAGCCGCAGGAGGCCCAGGCGCTTGGTGCACAGCCGCAGCCGCAGGCTGTCCCACCAGCCGATGTCGGTGCGCCCGTCCGTGTCGAGGCCGACCCAGGAGGCGAGCACCACGGGCGCCGGGTTCAGCCCGGTCCAGGCTTGCGGGAACGCCGTGCTGGCCGCATCCAGCAACGCGCCGCACAGCGCGTCGAGCGCGTCCCGCCCGTGCGAGATCGCGGCGTTGGCGGCGTCGAACTCGTCCTCCAGCGTCGGCTTCGAGGGCCGGTGCGAGGGCGGGTAGCCGCCGGGCCGCCCGCCGCTCGCCGCCCCGGCGATGCCGGCATACACGGGGGGGGACAGGGCGAAGGTCGGGTGCGCCGTGAACACGCAGGCGTAGCGCGGACGCTCCATGAGGGCGCGCACCTCGCGCAGCGGCAGCGGGCTGTCCTCCGGGTTGGGCCGCACCAGGCGCTCCGCCAGTTGCACGAGCGCCACCTGGGAAGCGGCCAGCTCGGCACCGCCCACGTACTCCGACAGCCGCTCCGCACGCTCGCCGGCCGCCGCGTCGCGCAGGAAGGCGACGATGCCGGCGATCTGCGCCTCGTCGAGCCGGCCCTCGTCCAACTGCCGGCTGATGGCCAGCGCCGCGGTGAGCACCGGGTTGCCGAACGGGTCCTGCACCGCCCGGGCGCGGGTGTCGCGGATGAGGTGCAGCAGGGCTTCGGCGTCGCGCTCCAAGCCGCGCTTCAAGTCGGGCGCCGGGGCGGGCGGTGCGTCAGCCTGCAAGGCGGTTTCCGATGGCTGCACGACTGCTGTCCTTTCCGTTGGCCCGGCACGATGCCCGCCCGCCTTGACGATGCCCGGCTGCCTCGCGGCACTGCAAGATGCAGGCCAGGCGTCCGCACGCTGGCCGTCTGGACCTTTGTGAGCATTGACCCCTGGTCCGCATTGTGACCAAACAACGTCCAATTATGGATACAGTCCTCACCGGTCCCCGCCTCCGCAAGCCGCGTGGCCAAGGCGCGACGCGCCGGGCCGAGATCCTGCTCGCGGCGCAGCGCCTGTTCCTGGAGGAAGGGTTCGAGCATACCACCATGCGCCGCCTTGCGGACGCCGTGGGCGTGTCGGCGACCGCGCTGTATGTTTATTTCGCCGACAAGGACGCGATCCTGCAAGCCATCGCCGAGGCGACGTTTGCCGAGATGCTGGCCGTGCTGGAAGCCAGCCAGGACCCGGCGGCGACGCCGCTCGGGCGGTTCCGCGCGGGGCTGCGCGCCTACGTGGCGTTTGGGCGCGCCCGGCCCGACGCCTACCGGCTGACCTTCCTGGCCAAGATGCTGGCGCCGGCCTCGCCGGGCCGGCGCATGATGGACAGCGCCGAGTGCGACGCCGCCGACCGCTCCTTCGCCATTCTGGAGCGCGGAGTGGCGGAGCTGATGCAGGCCGGGGAGTTCCGGCCGGGCAACCCGCTCCTGGTGGCGGAGGCGCTTTGGGCCAGCCTGCACGGCGTCACCGCCTTGCTGATCGACTTGTCCGCCCATGTCGAGTCCCCGCCCGACCTGCTGATCGAGACCGTGCTGGACACGGCGGTGCGGGGCCTTTCGTCCCGGTGAATTACCATTGTTAACCTAACAGAGGTAATCTAGGGTCTGCGTCGGACATCCTTGGGACGCCGCCGATGCGAACCGCCGCCCTGCTTGCCTGCCTCGCGCTTTTCGCCTGCGACAAACCGGCCCCCACGCAAGCGGGCGCGCCGCCGCGGCCGGTGCGGGTCCAGGCCGTGACGTTCACCGAGCCGCGGGAAACCCTGACCTACTCCGGCACGGTGCAGGCCCGGCGCCAGGCCGACCTGGCTTTCCGGGTCGGCGGCAAGGTCATCGCCCGGCCTGTGGACCTGGGCGTCCGGGTCCATGCCGGCGACGTGCTCGCCCGGCTCGACCCCGCGGACCTCGCGCTGTCGGCGGAGGCCGCGCAGAACGCCATGGCCGCCGCCGCCGCCGATGCGACGAACGCCCGGCTGGAGTTCCAGCGTTACGAGAACCTGGGCCGCTCCTCGCCCTCCTTCCTGGCGTCGGAGCGCGAGAAGCGCGTCGCCGCCAACATGATGGCCAACGCCCGCCTGGCGCAGGCGCAGCGCCAGTACGCGCTGGCGCTGTCGCAGCAGAACTACGGCACCCTGTTCGCCGACGCGGACGGCGTCGTGGTGGGGCTGCCGGCCGAGGTCGGCCAGGTGGTGTCGCCCGGCCAGACCGTGATGACCGTGGCGCAGACCGCGGAAACCGAGGTGCTGGTCGATTTGCCGGAGAACCGCCTGCCTGAGCTGCGCGCCGCCGATGAGATCACGGTGGTGCCGTGGTCGGACCCGTCCCACCCCTTTGTCGGCCATGTGCGGGAGGTCGCGGCGCGGGCCGACCCGGCCAGCCGCACCTTCGCCGTCCGCATCGCGGTGCAGGCGCCCGGCGAGCAGTTGGCGCTGGGCGGCACGGCCACGGTGCGGCTCACCGGGCGCGGCGCCGGGCCGGTCGCGATCCTGCCCGCCTCCGCCCTGGGCGACTGCGACGGCAAGCCCTGTGTTTGGGTGCTCGATGAGCAGCAGAACCGCGCGGCGCCGCGCCCGGTCACGGTCGCTGCGTTCCAGGAGGACCATGTTGCCATTGCCGCCGGGCTGCAGGCGGGCGAGCAGGTGGTGACGGCGGGGGTGACGCAGCTTGACCCCGCCTTGACCGTTGTCGCATGGGGGGGAGCGCAGCGATGAACCTGTCCGCCCTCGCGCTGCGCCACCGCACGCTGACCTGGTTCGCCATGCTGGCCGTGGCGGCGGCGGGCGTTTGGGCCTACTTCCAGCTCGGCCGGGCCGAGGACCCGCCGTTCACCATCAAGAACATGGTGGTGACCGCCAACTGGCCCGGCGCCTCCGCCGAGCTGATGGCGCGCGAAGTCACCGACCGGATCGAGCGCAAGCTGCAGGAACTGCCCTTCCTCGACCACGCGGACACCCAGACCAAGCCCGGCAACAGCACCACCGTCATCACGCTGCGCGACGACACGCCGCCGCGGCGCACGTCGGAGCTGTGGTACCAGGTCCGCAAGAAGCTGGCCGACTTCGCGCCCAGCCTGCCGCCCGGCGTGCAGGGGCCGTTCTTCAACGACGAGTTCGGCGACGTGTTCGGCCTGGTGTACGCGCTCACCGCGGACGGCTTCACCTTGCCGGAGCTGAAGCACGTGGCGGAGGACGTGCGGGAGCGCCTGCTTTCCGTGCCCGGCGTCGCCAAGGTCCAGTTGCTGGGCCAGCAGGACGAGCGCATCACCATCGAGTTCAGCCCCCGGCGCCTCGCGCAGTTCGGCCTGTCCATGCAGGACGTGACGGCCTCGGTGCAGCGGGAAAACAGCGTGGTCGCCGGCGGCTTCGTGGAAACGGCGCGCGACCGCATCTTCGTCCGCACCGGCGCCGGGATCGACGGCGCGGCGGAGCTGAAGCAACTGCCCCTGCAGGCCGGCGGGCGGCTGGTGCCGCTGGGCGACATCGCGACGGTCACGCGCGGCACCGTCGATCCCCCGGTTTCGGCCATGCGGTTCAAGGGGAAGCCCGCGTTGGGCCTGGCGATCTCGATGGCTGACGGCGGCAACCTGCTCGACCTCGGCCACCGGGTGGAGGCGCGGCTGGCCGAGGTGGCGCCCACTCTGCCGCTCGGCGTGCGGATGGGCCGCGTGCACGACCAGGCGGAGGTGGTTGCGGCCGACGTGGGCGACTTCCAGGAGAGCTTCTTCGAGGCGCTGGCCATCGTGCTGCTGGTGTCCTTCGCAAGCCTCGGCTGGCGCACCGGCATCGTCGTCGCCATCAGCGTGCCGCTGGTGCTGGCGGGCGTGCTGGTGGGGATGAAGCTGCTGGGCATCGACCTGCAGCGCATCTCGCTCGGCGCCATGGTGATCGCGCTGGGCCTCTTGGTGGACGACGCGATCATCGCCGTGGAAACCATGTCGGTGAAGCTGGAGCAGGGCTGGGACCGGCTGCGCGCCGGCAGCTTCGCCTATACCTCGACGGCGTTCCCCATGCTGACCGGCACGCTGGTGACGGCGGCAGGCTACCTGCCCATCGGCCTCGCGCAGTCCAGCACCGGCGAGTACACCCAGGATATCTTCCGCGTCGTCGGCCTGTCGCTGGTGCTGTCCTGGATCGTCGCCGTGCTGTTCGTGCCGCTGCTGGGCGCGAGCCTGCTGCCGGAGGTCCGCGCCCATGCGGGCCACGACGTGTACGGCACGCGCGCTTACCGCGGGGTGCGCCGGGTCGTGACTTGGTGCGTGCGCCGGCGCTGGGTGGTGATCTTTGCCACCGTGCTGGCCTTCGCCGCGGCGGTCGTGGGCTTCACCCGGGTGCCGCAGCAGTTCTTCCCCAACTCCGACCGGCTGGAGGTCATCATCGACATGCGCCTGCCGGAAGGCAGCGCCTACGCCGCGACCGCGGCCGAAGTCACCCGGCTCGACGCCGTGCTGGCCGCCGACCCCGGGGTGAAGTCCTGGGTCGATTACGTCGGCAGCGGCGCCCCGCGCTTCTTCCTGGCCTCTGCGCCGGAGCTGGAGAACGCGAACTTCGCCCAGGTGGTCGTCAACATGCGGTCCATCCCGGCGCGGGAAGCGATGCTGGCCCGGCTGCACGCCCTGTCCGACAGCGGCGCGTTCCCCGACGTGCGGATGCGCAGCGGCCGGCTGGAACTGGGGCCGCCCGTCGGCTACCCCGTGCAGTTCCGCATCGTCGGCCCCGACCCGTTCACGCTGCGCGGCATCGCGGACCTGGTGCGGGTGCAGATGCGCGCCAATCCGCATCTGCGCAACGTCGGCGACAGTTGGGGCAACGCCGCCAAGTCCGTGCAGGTCGAGGTCGATCAGAACAAGGCCCGGCTGCTCGGCCTGACCAGCGAGGACGTTTCAACCGCGCTGCAAGCCGTGCTGCAAGGCGTGACCTTGACCCAGTACCGGGAAGGAACTGACCTGATCCCCGTGCTGGTCCGCGCCACCGCGGCCGAGCGCGGCAACCTTTCGGAATTGGCGGAGCTGCCGATTGCCGCCGGCGGGCGCACCGTGCCGTTGGGCCAAGTGGCGCGCATCTCCTACGGCATGGAGGCGCCAACGATCTGGCGCCGCAACCGCACGCCGATGCTGCTGGTCCGCGCCGACATCGCGGACAACACGCAGGCGCCGGTCGTGACCGCGCAGGTCTTGCCGACGCTGGACGCGATCAAGGCCGCGCTGCCGCCGGGCTACTCGATCGAGACGGCCGGCGCCGTGGAGGAGAGCGCCAAGGGCCAGGCCTCGGTGAACGCGGTCATGCCGCTGATGGTGTTCGTCATGGTGGCACTTCTGATGCTGCAGTTGCAGAGCTTTGGCCGGGTGGCGATGGTGATCCTGACGGCGCCGCTGGGCCTGATCGGCGTGAGCGCGGCGCTGCTGCTGACCGGGGCGCCGTTCGGCTTCGTCGCCACCTTGGGCTTCATCGCGCTGGCCGGGATCATCATGCGCAACTCGGTGATCCTGGTTGATCAGATCGACACCGACGTGCGGGCCGGGTTGCCGTTGGCCGAGGCCATCGTCGAGGCCACGGTGCGCCGGACCCGCCCCATCGTGCTGACCGCCGCCGCGGCGATCCTGGCACTGGTGCCGCTGGCGTTCTCGGTGTTCTGGGGTCCGATGGCGATTGCGATCATGGGCGGGCTGGTGAGCGCCACGGCGCTGACGCTGTGCTTCGTGCCGGCGCTGTACGCCGTTTGGAACCGGGTCGGGCAGGTGCCGGCGCGGGCCGATGTGGATGCGGCGGCGATGGGGGCCGGCAAGGTTTATCAGACTTAATGGTCAAAATCCTATGTTTGATATTCGCCAGCGAAATGGCGGGAAGCGACGTGGTCCCGTTCTGCACACCGCCGCTCGTGGTTTTATACGGACGGCTTGGTTGAATGACCTTCACCCGCCGATGGGTTTCACCCATCCTACGGTATGGGTCGCGTAGTCGCGTAGGATGGGTGAAACCCATCAGCAACCGCGCACGAGTCAATCAATGGTGCCGCCCGTATTAATAGGCGGATAGTTCGCGAAATGCCTCAACCCGAAAGCGATTTCGGCGCGCGGATAGCCTTTTCCCAGACTGCGCCTATAACTTTAAACCGATGCGACCTGCAGCCCATTTCCCGATCGCAAGTAGGCCGCCTTGAAAGTTCATTAGGTCGTCTCGCGTCTTTGCAGCATGTAATATCTGGTCACTTGGGTATTGTTGAACGTCATGTTCCCACTCGTGAACAAGTTCGTCGAACTTCAATTTTCCATTTAGTGTTGGCGCCAGACTGACGACCTTATAGACCGTTGGATCGAGAGAACTTGTAGCAAGGTCCAAAAGACCTAACACTATTTGCGGAGTTCCGTTGTACCTAAAGGGTCTCATAAGTGACTCAGTGCAGAACGTGAGTTTTAGCTCATCGAGGGTCAGCTTAAACTTCGAACTATCAAAAGTAAGTTGAGCCCTTGGGAAGTCTTCGATCTTTTCCGGTTTCGGAGTAAATTCATATCCTACCGCGTAGAGGTGCAGCAACTCTCCAGAAATCGAATGACAGTAGCCAAGCGACGGCTGAATATGCTTTTGGACATCCTCTCGGTGACCAGGCGCCAGGATTATGCCCACGAGGCGTTTTCCGCCGTCTACTCTGCCATACCTTGCCGCGGCGAGCTTGACAAATTCGTCGAGGGCGCAATTGATCCACATAAGGCACCTAAGCGTCTAACTTCACATACTGTTCGCATGGGCAAATTGAAAATTCGGAACGGGAAGAAAACTGCCTTCGTCTTTGGCACGCGGATCGCCATATAAAGCTCCGCTGCGCTGCCTTGCGGCCTGCTCTGAGACTGGACAAACCGCTGCCACCAGGGACGGTCGTTCCCGATGTCCCCCGCGAATATCAAGCGTGCGATTTTGACCATCAGGCGCCGGTTAATTGTCGGCAGGACTGCGGGACTCGGCCTCAATGCGGTAAAGCGCATGATACCGCGTGCGCCGCGCCACACGGGCCGCCTCCGGAGCACCCGGCACCACCTGCTCCTCCATCGGCGGCGGCGTGCACACCTCCGTCACCGACCCGGCGCCGCCGGCCAGCATCGCCAGCCGCGCCGCCCCCAGCGACGCGCCCAGCACGGCGCCGCGCGGACGCAGCAGCGCTAGGCCCAGCACGTCCGCCAGCATCCCCGCCCAGAACCGGCTGCGCGAGCCGCCGCCGACCAGCGCACACTCGCGCAGGTCCACCCCGGCCTCCCGCACCACGTCGAGGCCGTCCGCCAGCGAGAAGGCGACGCCCTCCAGCACGGCGTAGGTCAGCGCCTCCGCCCCATGGTTCGGGCGTAGGCCGGCGAACAGGCCGGTCGCGTCGGGGTCGTTGTGCGGGGTGCGCTCGCCGCTCAGGTATGGCAGGAAAAGCGGCGCATCCCGCCGCCACTCCGCAGACGCCGCACGGGCCGCGACCCGGCTCAGCAGGGCGTCGATGTCCGTCTGGCCCAGCGCGTCCGCCATCCAGGACAGCGCGGAGG
>CAXTUQ010000253.1:0-8302 GCA_964247405.1 uncultured Acetobacteraceae bacterium | reverse complement strand
CTTCAGCGCCGCGGCGGAATAGCCGAAAACCGCCCCGGGATGGACCCGCGCCCCCCCTGGCTGGACCACTACCCGGACGGGGTGGACTGGCACGCGCCGATCCCGGCGGCGCCGCTGCACACGCTGATGCAGGACGCCGGCGCGCGTTTCGGTTCGCGCCCGGCATTCGACTTCCTGGGCCGCCGCACCACGTGGGCGGAGGCCGCCGCCATGGCCGCGCGGATCGCCGCCGGGTTCCAGCGCCTGGGCTTCGCCAAGGGCGACCGCGTCGGCCTGCTGCTGCCGAACTGCCCAGCTTACCCGCTGCTGTTCTTCGGCGCGCTGCAGGCCGGGCTGACGGTGGTGAACTTCAACCCGCTCTACACGGTGCGGGAGCTGGAGGCGCAGGCGCGGGATGCGGAGGTCCGCGCCATCGCGACCCTCGACCTCGCCGCGACCTACCCCAAGGCGGCGGCGCTGCTGGCGGCGGGCGCCGTGGCGCAGATCATCGTCTGCCCGTTCGCCGACATGCTGCCAGGGACCAAGCGCGCCCTGTTCCGCGCGCTCAAGCGCCGGGACCGCGCCGAGCCGCCGCGGGACGCCGCCCATGTCCGGCTGGCGGACCTCGCAGCGCCGGGTGACCCGCCGGCCCCGGTGGACATCGACCCGCACCGCGACGTGGCGGTGCTGCAATACACCGGCGGCACCTCCGGCGTGCCCAAGGGCGCGATGCTGAGCCACGCCAACCTGTACGCCAACACGGTGCAGGGCGTGCTCTGGTTCAAGGACACCCGGATGGGGCAGGAGTGCACCCTGGCCGCGCTGCCGTTCTTCCACGTCTTCGCCATGACCACGGTGCTGCTGTTCTCCGTTCATGCAGGCGCGGAGGTCGTCATGCTGCCGCGCTTCGAGGTGAAGGCCGCGGTTCGCGCCATCGCCCGGCGGCGCCCCACTTTCATGCCCGGCGTGCCCACCATGTTCAACGCCATCGCCGCCTTCAAGGGTCGCGCCGACCTGACCAGCATCCGCTTCTGCATCAGCGGCGGCGCGCCCCTGCCGCCCGAGGTGAAGTCCCGCTTCGAGGCGCGCACCGGCTGCGTCGTGGTGGAAGGCTACGGCCTGACGGAAACCAGCCCCTGCGCCGTGTGCAATCCGCCCGGCGGGCTGAACAAGACCGGCTCCATCGGCCTGCCCATGCCCGGCACCACCATCGAGCTGCGCGACCCGGCGGACCCCGTGCGCTGCGTGGCGCCGGGCGAGCGCGGCGAGCTGTGCATCCAGGGGCCGCAGGTCATGCTCGGCTACTGGCGGCGTCCGGAGGACACGGCGGCGAGCACCACGCCGGACGGCTTCTTCCGCACCGCAGACATCGCGGTGATGGACGGGCAGGGATATTTCTCCATCGTGGACCGCATCAAGGACCTGATCCTGGCCGGCGGCTACAACGTGTATCCCCGGGTGGTCGAGGACGCGGCCTACCAGCACCCCGCCGTGGCCGAGTGCACGGTGATCGGCATCCCCGACCCCTACCGAGGGGAGACGGTGAAGGCTTTCGTCGCGCTGCGGCCCGGGGCGACGCTGACCGCGCCGGATTTGCTGGCCTTCCTCAAGGACCACCTGTCGCCCATCGAGATGCCGAAGCACGTCGAGTTCCGCGACACCCTGCCGCGCACGCTGATCGGCAAGCTGTCGAAGAAGGAGCTGGTGGCGGAGGAGCGGGCGAAGCGGGAGGCGGCGCAAGGGGCCGCTTGACGGGCGGCGCGCTTCACCTTACGTAAACGTCAACCACATGACTGATACGGCATATGGCTGATCTGTTCACCATCGGCGAGCTTGCGTCGGCCTTCGCCCTGTCGCCCCGGGCGATCCGCTTCTACGAGGACCAGGGCCTGCTGGCGCCGGAGCGGGCCGGCACGCAGCGCGTCTATACCAAGCGCGACCGCGCCCGGCTGCAGCTTATCCTGCGCGGCAAGCGGCTCGGCTTCTCGCTCGCCGACATCCGGGAGTTCCTGGACCTGTACGACGCCGGCGGCGGCAACCGCCGGCAGATGGCGATGACGCTGGACCGGACGCGCGCCCGCATCGCCGACCTCCAGCAGCAGCTTGAGGACATCACCATCACGCTCGCCGAACTGCGCGACATGGAGGGCGACATCGCCTCCTACATGGAAGCGCACCCAACGACGATAGCCGCCGAGCGCGGCAACCCCGACGCCGAAAGGACCGCACCATGACCCAAGCCGTGATCGCCGGCTACGCCCGCTCGCCCTTCACCCCGGCCGGCAAGGGCGCGCTGTCGCGCGTGCGTCCGGACGACCTGATGGCGCAGGTGGTCCGCGCCCTCATCGAGCGCACCGGCGCCAAGCCCGAGGACATCGAGGACATCATCGTCGGCTGCGCCTTCCCGGAAGGCGAGCAGGGCTTCAACATCGGCCGGGTCGTGGGTTTCCTGGCGGACCTGCCGATCACCGCGGCCGGCTCGCAGGTGAATCGCTGGTGCGGCAGCAGCATGAGCGCGGTCCACATGGCGGCCGGCGCGGTCGCGGCCGGGGCGGGCGACCTGTTCGTCTGCGGCGGCGTCGAGAGCATGAGCCGGGTGCCGATGCTCGGCTTCAACCCGGTGCTGAACCCCCGTCTGCAAAAGGAGAAGCCCGACAGCTACGTCGGCATGGGCATGACGGCGGAAAACCTGGCGCAGCGCTACCAGATCGACCGCGACGCGCAGCAGCAGTTCGCCGTCACCAGCCAGCAGCGCGCCGCGGCGGCGCAGGCGGAGGGGCGCTTCGCGGACGAGATCGTGCCGATCCAGACCAAGGGTGGCCCGGTGGTGCAGGACGGCTGCATTCGCGCCGACACCACGGAGGCCGGGCTGTCCGCGCTGAAGCCGGCGTTCCTGGCGACCGGCACGGTGACGGCGGGCACCAGCTCGCCGCTGACGGACGGCGCCTCGGCGGTGCTGGTGGCGAGCGCCGACTATGCGGAGAAGCACGGCCTGCCGGTGCTGGCGCGCATCGCCGCCATGTCGGTCGCGGGCTGCGCCCCGGACATCATGGGCATCGGCCCGGTGCCGGCGGCGCGCAAGGCGCTGGCCCGCGCCGGGCTGGAGATGTCGGCGATGGAGGTGGTGGAACTGAACGAGGCCTTCGCCGCGCAGGCGCTGGCGGTGGAGCGCGACCTGATGCTGGACCACGCCCGGGTGAACCTGGACGGCGGCGCCATCGCGTTGGGGCATCCCTTGGGGGCGAGCGGGGCGCGCATCACCGGCAAGGCGGCGTCGCTGCTCGCCCGCACCGGGGCGAAGCACGCCATGGCGACGATGTGCGTGGGCGGCGGCCAGGGCGTCGCCACCATCCTGGCGCGGGCCTGACCGCCATGGGGATCGAACGCTGCGCCGTCTTGGGCGCCGGGCTGATGGGCAGCGGCATCGCGGCGCATCTCGCCAATGCCGGCCTGCCGGTCCTGCTGCTGGACATGCCGGCCAAGGAAGGGCCGCGCAGCGGGGCTGCGGCCTCGGCCATCGAGCGGCTGAAAAAGGCCGATCCGCAGCCGCTGATGACGCCGGACGCCGCCCGGCTCATCACGCCGGGCAATTTCGACGACGACTTGCCGAAGCTCGCGGAGTGCGACTGGATCATCGAGGTGATCGTCGAGGACCTCGGCGCCAAGCGTGCGATGTATGACCGGGTGGACGCCGTGCGGAAGCCCGGCAGCATTGTCAGCAGCAACACCAGCACCATCCCGCTGCGCTCGCTGGCCAAGAAGCAGTCGCCGGCGTTCCAGGCCGACTTCTGCATCACCCACTTCTTCAACCCGCCCCGCTACATGCGGCTCTTGGAGCTGGTCACCGGCCCCGCCACCCGGCCCGAGGTCGCCGCCGAGCTGACGCGGCTGTGCGACGTGCGCCTGGGCAAGGGCGTGGTGCACTGCAAGGACACGCCGGGCTTCATCGCCAACCGCATCGGCACCTACTGGATCACCTGCGCGGTGAACGAGGCCATCGAGCGCGGCGTGCCGGTGGAGGACGCCGACGCCGTGCACCGCCCCATGGGCATCCCCAAGACCGGCGTGTTCGGCCTGGTGGACCTGGTCGGCCTGGACCTGATGCCGCTGGTTGCCGCGTCCTTGCTGTTCAGCCTGCCGCCGGACGACGACTACCGCCGCATCTTCAAGGCGCATCCCTTGTTGTCCCGCATGATCGCCGAGGGCAGCACCGGGCGGAAAGGGAAGGGCGGCTTCTACCGCATGAACAAGGCGGGCAAGGAGCGGGTGCGGGAGGCCATCGACCTGTCCACCGGCGAGTACCGCCCGGCAACGAAGCCCAAGCTGGACGCGGTGGACGCCGCGCGCCGCGACCTCGGCGCGCTGGTGCGGCATCCCAGCCCGGCGGGCCAGTACGCGCACGCCGTGCTGGTGCAAACCCTGGCTTACGCCGCTTCGCTCGTGCCCGCCATCGCTGACGACATCGCTTCCGTCGATGAGGCCATGCGGCTCGGCTACGCTTGGGCGCAGGGGCCGTTCGAGTTGATGGACCGGCTGGGCGCCGATTGGCTGGCGGGGGCGGTGGAGGCCGCCGGGCTGCCGGTGCCGCCGCTGCTGGCGCTGGCCCGCGGGCGCTCGTTCTACCGCGTGCAGGACGGCGCGCTGCAATGCCTCACCCCGGCGGGCGAGTACGCGAGGGTAGAACGGCCGGAGGGCGTGCTGCTGCTACAGGACATCAAGCGCGCGTCGAAGCCGGTGCTGCGCAACGGGTCCGCCAGCGTATGGGACATCGGCGACGGCGTGCTGTGCTTCGAGTTCACCAGCAAGATGAACGCGCTCGACGCGGACAGCCTGGGTCTGCTGGGCCAGGCGCTGGCGCTGGCGGCGAAGTCTCACAAAGGCATGGTGATCCACAACGAGGGCGAGAATTTCTCGGTCGGCGCCAACCTGGGCGTCGCCATGTTCGCCGCCAACGTCGCGGCCTGGCCGGTGATCGAGCAGCAGGTCGCGGGCGGGCAGGCGGCCTACAAGGCGCTGAAATACGCCCCCGTGCCCGTGGTCGGCGCACCCTCCGGCATGGCGCTGGGCGGCGGGTGCGAGGTCCTGCTGCATTGCAGCGCGGTTCAGGCGCACGCGGAAACCTACATGGGCCTGGTCGAGGTCGGCGTCGGCCTGTTGCCGGGCTGGGGCGGCTGCAAGGAGCTGCTGGGGCGCTGGCAGGCGGCGTCCGGGCTGCCGCGCGGCCCGATGCCCGCGGTCGCCAAGGTGTTCGAGGTGATCTCGACCGCGCAGGTCAGCAAGTCCGCCGCCCAGGCGCGGGGCCTCGGCTTCCTGCGGCCCACGGACGGGATCACCATGAACCGCGACCGGCTGCTGTTCGACGCGAAGCAGCGGGTGCTGGCGCTGGCCGACGGCTACCAGCCGCCGAAAGCCTTCGAGTACAGCCTGCCGGGACCCGGCGGGCGCGTGGCGCTCGACCTCGCGGTGGAGGGCTTCGCCGCCACCGGCAAGGCGACGCCGCACGATGTCGTGGTGTCGAAGCAGGTGGCGCGCGTGCTGACCGGGGGCGAGGCCGATCCGCTGGATGTCTTGACGGAGGACGACGTGACGGAACTTGAACGCAGCGCCTTCATGGCCCTGGTCCGCACCCCGGCCTCGCTTGCCCGCACCGAACACATGCTTGCCACCGGCAAGCCGCTCCGCAACTGAGGACACCTGACCCATGGCAACCTACGCCGCCCCCCTCCGCGACATGCGCTTCGTGCTGCACGAGCTGCTGGACAGCAACGCGCTCTCGGGCCTGCCGGGTTTCGAGCAGGTGAACCGGGAGCTGATCGACGCCGTGACCGAGGAAGCGGCGAAGCTCAGCCAAGAAGTGCTGTTCCCGCTCAACCTGTCCGGCGACGCGGAGGGCTGCACCTACGAGAACGGCGTCGTCCGCACGCCCAAGGGGTTCAAGGAAGCCTACCAAACCATGATCGAGGGCGGCTGGACCTCGCTCGCCTGCGACCCGGCCTATGGCGGCCAGGGGATGCCGATGCTGGTCAGCACGGTGTTCGAGGAAATGGTGTCGAGCGCCAACCTGGCCTTCGGCATGTACCCGGGCCTGTCGCACGGCGCCTACCGTGCGCTGCATGCCCATGGCAGCGAGGCGATGAAGGCGGAGTACCTGCCGAAGCTCGTGGACGGCACCTGGTCCGGCACCATGTGCCTGACCGAGCCGCAATGCGGCACCGACCTCGGCCTGATCCGCACCAAGGCGGAACCGGCGGAGGACGGCAGCTACCGGATCAGCGGTACCAAGATTTTTATCAGTGCCGGAGAGCACGACCTAACTGAAAATATTGTGCACCTCGTTTTGGCGAAACTGCCCGGCGCCCCCGCGGGGACCAAGGGGATCAGCCTGTTCTTGGTGCCGAAGTTCGTGCCCACCGCGGACAACAAGCCCGGCCCGCGCAACGGCGTCGCCTGCGGCAGCATCGAGCACAAGATGGGCATCAAGGCGTCCGCCACCGCCGTGCTCAATTTCGACGACGCGCAGGGCTGGCTGGTCGGCCCGGAAAACGGCGGCATGCGCTGCATGTTCACCATGATGAACGCCGCCCGGCTCGCCGTCGGCATGCAGGGCCTGGGCATCGCGGAAACCGCCTACCAGTCTGCCGCCGCCTATGCCAAGGACCGCCGCCAGGGCAAGTCGGTCGCCCGCAGCGACGCCAAGGAGACCAAGCGCACGGACGCGACGGACACGGACGTGAAGCCGGGCGCCCCGAACCCTGCCGACCCGATCATCGTGCATCCCGACGTGCGTCGGATGCTGCTGGAAAGCCGTTCGATGACGGAGGCCGGGCGTGCCCTGTCCTATTGGGTCGGCCTGGAACTCGACCGCGCCGAGCGCCACCCGGACCCGGCAGCGCGCCAGGAATCCGACGACTTGGTCGCGCTCCTGACCCCCATCGTCAAGGCCGCGCTGTCTGACCTCGGGTCGGAGGCGGCGAACAACGCGGTGCAGGTGCTGGGCGGCCACGGCTACGTGCACGAATGGGGCGTCGAGCAACTGGTCCGCGACGCCCGCATCGCGCAAATCTACGAGGGCACCAACGGCATCCAGGCGCTGGACCTGGTGGGCCGCAAGCTCGGCCAGGACGCCGGACGCCTGCTGCGCCGCTTCTTCCACCCCGTCAGCGCCTGGCTGGAAGCGCACGCGGAGGACCCGGAGCTTGCCGCCTTCGCCGGCCCGACCGCCAAGGCGTTCGCCCGCTTGCAACAGGCGACGCTCACGGTCGCGCAACGCGGCATGGCCCGGCCGGAGGAGGCCGCAGCCGCCGCCACCGACTACCTGCGCCTGTTCGCCTTGGTCGCCATGGCCTTCATGTGGTGCCGCATGGCGGAGGTCGCCGGCAGCAAGCTCAAGGCCGGCGCCAACGGGGAGGCCGCGTTCTACGAGGCCAAGCTGGACGTGGGCCGCTTCTTCATGGCCCGCGTGCTGCCGCGGCATTCCGTGCATTTCCAGGGCATCATGGCCGGCGGCGAGACGCTCGTGCGGATGAAGGCGGAGGCGTTCTGACGCCGCAGGGACGTTCCCGGCTTCCCTGAACACGGCCGTTTGCTGTAAGCTAACGCAGCCCATGACCGCGATCTTCCGCCCTAGCGCCAACCTATGGATGAAGCTGGCGCTGCTCGGGGTGGCCGGGGTCGTGCTGGGCGGCGCCGGCTGGTGGTGGATGGCGCCGCGGACCGATTGGGCGCGCGGCGTCGGCTTCGTGGTCCAGCAGCCCGTGCCGTTCAGCCATCAGCACCACGTCGCGGGCCTCGGCATCGGCTGCCAGACGTGCCACAGCCATGTGGAGGTCGGCGCCAACGCCGGGCTGCCGCCGACGCACACCTGCATGACCTGCCATTCGCAGATCTGGACCAACGCGGACCTGCTCGCCCCGGTGCGCCAGAGCCTGGCGGAGGACAAGCCGCTGCGTTGGCAGCGGGTCAACAACCTGCCGGACTACGCCTACTTCAACCACTCCATCCACGTCGCCAAGGGCGTCGGCTGCTCCTCGTGCCACGGCAACGTTTCCGATATGCCGCTGATGTATAAGGCCGCGCCGATGACGATGCAGTGGTGCCTGTCCTGCCACCGCAACCCCGGGCCGAACCTGCGCCCCGCCTCCGAGATCTACAACACCGCCTGGCAGCGCGGTCCCGACACGCCCTCGCCGGAGGCGCTGCTGGAGCAGTACCCCGTCGGCGGGCGCAACCTGACGGAGTGCTCGATTTGCCACCGCTGACCCCCGCGCAGCGCTGGCGCCGGGTGCTGGAGGACCCGGAGGCCGCGGCGGAGGCCTTCCCGTCC
>CAXTUQ010000252.1:8038-8307 GCA_964247405.1 uncultured Acetobacteraceae bacterium | reverse complement strand
GGCCGAGGGCGCGTCCGGTTCCTCCAAGGCAACCGGCTCCTCGTTCAGGCCGGCCGGGTCGTGGCGGCCGTCCGTGTAGCGCCGGATGTTCTCCGCCCGCGCCGCGTAGGGCTTGCCGCGGGTGTGCAGCCCGGCGACCCAGCGCCAGGACAGCGTGTTGCTCGCCGGGTCGCCGTCCAGCAGGTGGCGCATGAAGTGGTCCGCGCCGAGCGCCCAAGGCAGCCGCAGCGTGAAGATCCAGATGGAGGCGAACCAGATCCGGGCATGGT
>CAXTUQ010000252.1:0-8028 GCA_964247405.1 uncultured Acetobacteraceae bacterium | reverse complement strand
CCAGTGCGTAGAGGTCAGCTCCCGCGCCCAATCGTCGAAGCCGTCGATGCCGGTGCGGCCGTCCACCGCCCGCTCGTAAGCGAGGCGCAGCCCGGCGTTGGCGGCCAGCCTGGCGCGGCCCTCGGCGGCCAGGCGCTGGGCGTCGGTCCACAGCGCCGGCCGGGTTTCCAGGTGGCCCTTGAAGTAGCTGCGCCAGAACACCTCCTGCACGAACCGTTCGGCCCCCGGCCCGTGCGCGGCAAGCGCCGCGTCCACCGCCTCCTGCTCCAGGACCAGGCGGCGGCGCAGGTAGGGCGACAGGGCGGCGGTCGCGGCGTCCGTCTCCGGCCCATGGTCGGTGTTGCGCCCGGCGGCATAGGCGCCGCCCATGCGCGGGGTGAATGCGGCAAGGCGGGCCAGCCCGGCGGCGCGGGTCATCGGGAAGCTGCGGTCCATGGCGACCCATGTGGGGCGCCGCCGCCCTGCCGCCACCGCGCGCCGCGGCGAACCCAACCCATGATGATCATGACGATTCCTAGCGCCTGTCCCCGCCCGATGTAATTGTAAAATCGCAACGTTTTGTTTACACAAACCCGGCATAAGAGGGGGCGGCCTCAGCCGCGGCGCGACGCAACGTGGAGACCCGCTGTCATGGATGGGCTGCCTCACCGCCTGTTCGGCGGCCTTCCTGCGGCCGGGTCAGCCCGGCCCGGCCCGGCGGGAAAATGGGTTGCCGTCGCCGGCGTTCTCACGGCGGCATTGGTGAGAACGGCGTCCCGTTTGCGGAAGTGGGTTCCCTACGTCAGCGTCAGGCAAGTCAAGTTCGGCCTTGCGGGCGTCACCTGCCTCCTTGTCCTTGCCAGCGCCGTCACGTCCTACTTCATCACGCAGCGGCAAAGCGCGCTGTGGCAGACATCGCGCGATAACCTGACCTTTGTCGCAAGCGTGGCCCCGGTCGAGGTCACGCGCCTGGAGGCGGCCATCGCCGAGGCGATGCTGACCGGCAGCGGCGTCGGCCGGGACCAGGTTCAGCTCAGGCTCGATGCCGTGCGGCATTGGATCAGCCTCCTGGACAACGGCGAGGCTGGGGACTTCATCCGTAACCGTGCCGACCTCGGAGCAACCGTCGCACGGCTGCGCTCCGCCGTGGACGCGGCGCAGCCGTTGATAAACGGCCTCGGGCACGCTGCGGACGTGAGCCTGTTGCTCAAGCTGGTGTCGCCGCTGGGGCCTCAGCTCATGCAGCTTGCCGCGGCCGCCAACGCGCATGACGCTGACCTCGTGGCGCGGCAGCAGGCGCAGTTCAGCCGCCTGCACGTGATCCTCTCCGCCATCATCGGCGGGCTGAGTGTCTGCGGCTTCGGGCTGATTGGGGTCGTGACCGTGCACAACCGGCTGCTCGGACAGGCGCACGACGAGGTCAATATGCTGGTGCATGACCTCCAGGAACGCGACCGGACCCTTGCAACGCAGAACGCGCGCTTCGACGCCGCGCTCAACAACATGTCGCAGGCCCTCTGCATGGTTGACCAGGAGCAGAGGGTGATCGTGTGCAACAGCCAGTTCCTCAAGCTGTTCGAACTCCCGGCTGCCGCCGTCCAGCCTGGCGCGCCCATTGACGACGTGTTCGGCGCCGCGGCGGCGAGCCGCTACGAGCGGGAGGTGATCGAGGCGGTCTGCGGCAAGCAGCGGGAGCTGATCGCGGCCGCACGCGCGGGCAGCTTCTTCCAGGAGGCGGACGGGCGGGCGGTCGCCGTGTCGCACCAACCGATGCCCGGGAATGGCTGGGTCGCAACGTATGAGGACATCTCCGAGCGTCGCCAGGCGGAGGCGCGCATCCACTTCATGGCGCACCACGACGCGCTCACCTCCCTCCCCAACCGCATCCATTTCGAGGAAAGGCTTGGGCACCTGCTCAAGGGGATGCGTCAGGAGGACGGCCACCTGGCGGTGCTCTGCCTCGACCTGGACCACTTCAAGGACGTGAACGACAGCCTCGGCCACCCCGCGGGCGACCAGCTGCTGAAGCAGGTGGCGCAGCGGGCGCTGGGATGCGTGCGCGGCGGCGACATCGTGGCGCGCCTGGGGGGCGACGAGTTCGCGATCCTGCAATGCTCCGCGTGCCAGCCCGAGCATGCCGAGGTGCTGGCACGGCGTTTGGTCCAGGCGCTGGGCGCCCCCTACGACATCGACGGGACGCGCGTCGTCATCGGCGCGAGCGTCGGGATCGCGGTCGCCACGGGCGACGGGCGCGACGTGAGCCACCTGCTGAAGAACGCGGACATCGCCTTGTACAAGGCCAAGGGCGAGGGGCGCGGGATGTTCCGCCTGTTCGAGGACGGGATGGATGCGCAGCTGCAAGCACGCCGGGCGATGGAGTCGGAGCTGCACGAGGCGATCAGCCGGGGCGAGCTGGTCCTGTTCTACCAGCCTTTGTTTGACCTCGCGGCGAACAGGCTGGCCGGGTTCGAGGCGCTGCTGCGGTGGCGCCACCCCTCGTTCGGCACCGTGCTCCCGGCCCAGTTCATCCCGGTCGCGGTGGACATCGGCATGATCGGCCGGATCGGGGACTGGGTGCTGACGCAGGCGTGCCGCGACGCCGCGGCCTGGCCCGAGGATGTCACGGTCGCGGTGAACCTGTCGCCGCCCCAGTTCCGGGGCAGCCTGGTGCCGGCGGTCCGCTCCGCGCTGGAGGCCGCGGGGCTGCCGGCCCGGCGGCTCGCGCTTGAGATCACCGAGGCGGCGCTTCTCAAGGGCAACGAAAAGGTCCTGGCGACGCTGCACGCGTTGCGCGATTGCGGGGTGGAGATCGCGCTGGACAACTTCGGGACTGGTTACTCATCGCTGAGCTGCCTTCGCGCCTTCCCGTTCGACCGGATCAAGATCGACCAGTCCTTTGTGCGTGAGATGGACCGCCGCCCGGATTGCCTGGCCATCGTCCGCTCCGTGGCACAGCTCGCGCAGACCCTGGGGATGGCCACCACGGCGGAGGGCATCGAGACCCCCGAACAGCTCGACCAGGTTCGGAACGCGGGATGCGCCCAAGCGCAGGGCTACTACTTCGACCCGCCGAAGCCCGTATCAGAGATCGCCTGCTGGTTCGAGGCAGCGCGGTGTTTGGAAATGGCCGACCCTCTGAACGGCAGGGAAGAGGCAGGCATCGCGGTTGCCAGTCCGGCTTGAGGCGCTGTGCTCAAATCGACAAAACTGGACGTTCATAGGAGCAGGTTCCAACCCCTGAGCAGAAAGGTCGAACTCGCGGGCGCATAGATCGGACGCTTCTCGCGGCAGCCTGCAACTCACAAGGCCGGGTCGCCGTGCCTATGGCGGACTCCCTGAAGCGGCGTTCAACCGCTTCAACCCGTTCTGCGCCAGTTGCAGATTTCCGTCAATGGCGAGTGCCGCGCAGTAATCTGCCACGGCGTCGCGCTTGCGCCCGAGCTTCTCATAGATTTCTGCCCGGGTTTCCAGCGACGGCGCGCTGCCAGGCGCGAGCGTGACGGCCTTTTCGGCATCCGGCAACGCAAGGGCGTTCTCGCCCTTGAGATGGAGCGCCCAAGCGCGGCCATTATGCGCTGCCGCATTCTCTGGCTGCAGTTCAAGCATCTTGGTGGTGTCCGCGACCGCCTCGTCGAACCGGTTCTGGCGAAGGTACTGAGATCCGCGGTAGAAATAGGCGTCCGCGTTGCCTTGGTTCAGCTCGATTGCCTTCGAGTAGTCCGCAATCGCCTCACTGATATCGCCTTTTCGGCTATAGGCCAGGCCGCGGATCATGTAGATGCCGGCCAGCTTCGGGTCGAAGGCAATCGCCTGGCCCTCATCAGCGATGGCGCGATCAACAAACCCCTCGTCCAAGTATGTTAAACCGCGTTCGAAGTAGGCCGCAGCAAACTTCGGATTCGGTTCAATCGCCTTGTTGTAGTCCGTGACAGATTTGGGCCGACGCGACGAACTCCTGGCCGAGGCGCAGGGAAGTGGGAATGCCGAGAAGCGCCAGCGCCAATCCTCCGGTGCCGACCACGAGGCCGATCCTTCGGAACCCGGGCAGGCGGCAGGACTCCGTCCACGTGCGCAGCAGCAGGAAGCCCAGGGCCGCGCCGGCGAGCGCGCCGCCAAGATGGGCGGCGTGTCCGATGGAAACGTTGCCCTGAGTGCCCGGCGATATGAGCATCACGATGGCAACCAGCGTGGTGCGGGCGGCCACGAACGTCCGCTTGCGCAGGGTCGGCAGGCGGAAGCTGAGGACGACCATCGCCCCGAACAGGCCTGCTACCCCGGCGGAGGCGCCGACAAACGTCGTGTTCGCGGGATAAACAGCAAGCCCCACGGCCGATCCGGCGAGGCTGCCGACGAGGAAGATCGCGAGGAACCAAGGCCGGCCGACAAGCCGTTCCACCGGCCAGCCCGCCAACAGGAGGGCCGCCACGTTCCCGATGAGATGCGCTGCGCTGAGATGCAGCAGCGCCGGTGAGAACAGTCGCAGCAGTTCGCCATGATTGAGCACGGCGCCTCGACTGAGGCCGCCGAAGGCGTAAAGCGTGAGGACATCGGGCTTGAGCGGCGTAGCTTCCGGCGCAACCCCTTGCCGATGCTCGGCCACGAAAGCCGCAACCAGGAGCGCGATCAATCCAAGGGTTGCCCAGGGCATCCGGAACCCGGCAACGCCGTATTCAGGGATGATGGGCGCGCTCGCCGCACGCGGGAGCGGCGCGGGGCCGCCGACCGCCTCGGTTTGGCGGCCGTGGATCTCGGCCACGATCAACTCGACGGGGGTCCGGTAGGTGTCGGCGATCTTGAACAGCCTGGCTTTGCCGCGCAGAAGCCTTGGGCTTGCGTTTGGGCCGATGATGTCGGCCGTGGCGGACACGGTCCTGCTGTTGAGGCGCTCGACGTGGAAGCGGGACAAGCTATTCCACTCGGCAGCTGTCGTTTGGAACAGCGACCGTCGCGTGAGGGCCCGCCGGGTCACGATCAGCCGCGGAAAGCCGAGCACGGCGCTCATCATCGCCGTGACGGCGATGAACGCGACGACGCCGAGCAAAAGCGCGTTCCCGGTGATCGCAATCCTGGCCGCGCGGTCGCCCGGCCCTTGGGCAAGCAGGTGATGGAAGTGCCGGCCCCGCCCCCACGCAAGCAGCAGGCAAAGAGCCGCGACCATGAGCGGGACACGCCGCTTGCCAAGGTAAACGGCCTCGCTCCATCCATCCTCGCGAACCGGGCCGATTGAGGGAGAAGAAAGCGGGGGTGCCGAGGCAAGGGACATCAGTGAGCCGCCTGTCCAATCCTGCGATGTGCGCTGGCCAGCGTGCGCTTCGCCATGTTCAGGCAGTCGGTCATCGACGTCCACGCTCCGTTGCTCAACATGAGGTGCGTCCCTCGTGCCCGTCGCTGCGCGACGCGTTCATCATTCCCGATACGAGGCTTGGCCTTTCATTACGGAAAATGAACGAAACATAGGGCCGGCATCCTTGTCAGCGCCCGGCACCGAGGCCTGCGTCCGCGCTGAGCGCGATGGTGACCCCGTCCCCCACCTACGCTTCCCGGTACGCGCTGCCGTCCTCCGCACGCTGCGGCGCATCGACGAAGCGGCCGTGGTTCGGCACCGCCAGCCGGTCGAAGTCCCGCGCCAACGTCCGCAACGCTTCCCGCATCGCCTCGCCCCGCATCGCCCGGCCGTGGCCCGTGACCGCCAGCTCCGGCGCCAGCGCCGCGAGCCGCCGCACCGACTCACGGGCGGCCTGCCAGTCATGGGTGAAGTACTTGGGCGGCCCGTGCAGCTCCGGCTCCTGTGTGACCGCAGCGTAGGCGGATTCCTGCGCCGTCGTCACGAAAGCGTCGCCGGCGATCAGCGCGCGGTCCGCATCCCGCCACAGGGACACCTGCCCGACCGAATGGCCCGGCGTGTGCAGCCAGCGCCAGCCGGGCATCGGCGGCACGCTGCCGCTTCTTGGGCCGTCCTCCGGCAAGGGGCGCAGCCGGCCCCGCACATCGACGGGGCTGCGGGGGAACAAGGGCGACAGCAGCGCCGTGAGGCCGCCGCCCACCATGGGGTCGGGCGGCGGGTAGGACGCGCTGCCGTCCAGATACGGCATCTCCAACGGGTGGGCATAGACCGGCACGTCCCAGCCGCGCGCCAACTCCTCCAACGTGCCGACATGATCGAAGTGCCCGTGCGTCAGCACGATGGCGGCCGGCGGCACGTCCGCGCCGAAGCGTTCGGACGCGGCCCGGCGGATGCGGCCGGCCATGCCGACCACGCCGGCGTCGATCAGCACCCAGTCCCGCGCGCCGGGCATGCCCCAGAACACCGCGTTGACGATGGCGAGGCGCAGATAGGCGAGGTCGGGTGCGACCTCGATCGTGCCGTCATCCTGGGCTTCGCCTGTCACGTCGGACTGGCTCATTGGAATCTGCTGGGCCATCACACTTCCCCTTTCATCATCAAGATGGCCTCAACGCGGGACGGGTCGGGATCGCGCCGCGGCGAGCGCAAATAAACCGTGAGATGCCGGGCCGGCGCGCATGGCTACAGCCGCCGGAGCAGCACCGCCGCCAGCACCGCGGCCCCGGCCGCCAGCATGAACGGCGCCCCGGCGAAGTGCACCGGCAGAACCGGCGAGGTGAAAGCATAGAACAGCCAGGCCGTCAGCAGCGGCGCCACCACGGCGGTCAGCCCCTCCACCGCGGTCAGCACGCCCTGCATCTCCCCTTGGGTGTCCACCTCGCCGCGGGCCGACACCATCGCCCGCACGGACGGCACTGCCAGCCCGCCCAACGCCAGCAGCACCACCGCCGGAGCCAGCGTCCAGCCCGCCAGCGCCAAGGCAAGCACGGCGTAGCCGAGCGCCCCCGCCACGTAGCCAAGCAGCGCCGTGCGCCGCTCGCCGAGCCGGGCGGTCACGGAGGACAGCAGGACGCCCTCGACCACCGCCTGCGACAGGCCGATGCCGGCCAGCACCCAGCCGTTCGCCGCCGCACCCCAGCCGAAGCTGTATCGGGTGAACAGCACGAGGCTGCTTTGCACCGCGCCCAGCCCGATCCAACTGCATGACCAGGCGAAGGCCATGCTGCGCAGCTTCGGGTCACGCCAAGTCTTGCGCAGCAGGCCGAACGGGTTGGCGCGCGCCCAGGTGATCGGCCGCCGGTCCTCCGGGCGCAGGCTTTCCGGCAGCACGAACATCCCGTAAAGCGCGTTGGCGAAGGCGAGCGCCGCCGCCGCGTAGAACGGCAGGCGCAGCCCGTACTCGCCGAGAAAGCCGCCGATGGCCGGGCCGATCACGAACCCGGCCCCGAACGTCGCGCCCACCAGCCCGAACCGGCTGGAGCGGTCGGCTTTTCCGCTGACATCGGCGATGAAGGCGGTCGCGGCGGCGACGTTGGCCGAGGTCGCGCCGGCGATCAGCCGCCCCACGAACAGCCACCACAGGCTCGGCGCCCAGGCCAGCAGCAGGTAGTCGATGCCGATGCCCACCACGGAGGTCAGGATGACCGGGCGGCGGCCGAACCGGTCGCTGAGCGCGCCGAGCAGCGGCGCCGCAAAGAACTGCACCCCGGCATAGGCGGCGATCAGCGCGCCCACCCAAGGCGCCGCCGGCGCGGGCGGCCGGTGGGCCACCTCCGGCACCAGCCCCGGCACGATGGGGGCGATGATCCCGACGCCCAACGCGTCCAGCCCCAGGGTGACGAGGACAAACGCGACCGACACGCCGTGCGACCGGTCGGCGAGCAGCTCCTTCAGCACTTTGACTCCGATGGTTCGTGCGTTCCGCCGCGGGCGCGGCAACGCCGTCCCCTCCGGCAACGTTGCATCGGATCGGAGGATTACCAGTGCCCGCTTCCCCGCTGCCGCGCTTCGTCGTCCTGTACTCCGCCCTGTGCGCCGCGTACGGCGTAGCCTCCCCCTTCCTCCCGGCCCTGCTGGAGCAGCGCGGGCTGGACCCTTCCGCCATCGGCCTGGTGCTGGGGCTGGGGTCTGCCGTCCGGCTCGTGACCGGCCCGCTCGGGGGGCGGCTGGCGGACCGGTCGGGCGCGGCGCGCACGGTGCTGGCT
>CAXTUQ010000251.1:0-8308 GCA_964247405.1 uncultured Acetobacteraceae bacterium | reverse complement strand
ATACCGCGCGGGTCCATCCCGGCATCGGCGCAGGCGGCCAGGATCACCTCGCGCAGCAGCGGCGACACCGCGATGACGGCTGTTCCGGTTCCGGCGCGCGTGGCCGCCTCCTCCCGCAGGAACAGGGCGCGCATGGCCACGGGACCGTCCATGCGGATCGTGTGCGGCGCGTCGGCCGGCAGAAACAGGGCAGTGCTGGGCGGCACCAGGTAGGCGGCGTCCGGCGTGCCGATCCGCATGACGCCGGACACGGCATACAGCAGTTGCGCCCGCGGGTGCGCGTGCTGCCCGGTGGACAGCCCGGCCGGGTAGTCCATGGCGAAGCCCACCAGCGGCCGGAGCGCCGTCTCGAACGGGCGGATCGCCGCGTGTCCGGTTGGCGACAAAGAATGGCCGGATGCTGCCATCCATGCAGCCTATAACAATGCTGCCGCAAGGGAAACCAGCACCATGCCGCTGAGCGCCGGGCCAATCACCCCGTCAACGCCGCACACGCAGCGCCCTGGGTTGGCTTTGCTGTTGAGCGTGAAGCGCATCGGCAGTGGCGCGGTGCAAGGGATGGCTGGGGTGGCGTAGCCCGGTCCAAACCACGTTCTGCATGACTTCGGGGATCGACATGACCAAGCTGATGTTTCCGGACGACCTCATCTTCGTCCAGCCGGGCCAGCGCGAGCCGGGGCCTGTGACGCGGGGCCAGGCCAGGGAAAAGGCGTTCACGACCGACGGGCTGTGGGTGGGCTATTGCGACATCACGGCGCGCGATGGGCCGGGCGAGTGGCACAACCAAGCGGACTACGACAGCGTCATGTACTTGATCTCCGGCCGGTGCCGGATTGATTACGGGGCGGATGGAGAGAAGTTCACCATCATGTCGGGCGGCGACTTCGGTTTCTTTGGCAAGGGCGTGATCCACCGTGTGCAGATCATTGACGACGGCCAGTGCGACTACGTGTTCGTCCGGTTCGGCCAGGGCGAGAGCGTGGTGCCCGTCGCCGGGCCAGGAAAGCGGGTGCTCGCGTAGGCAGGGCCGTGCAGGTTGGGAAGGAACCTCGATCCATGGACCGAAGCGCCGAGTGCCATAAGGTCATGCCCGGCGACCTGCGCACGTCACGACGAACCATGGCTACTGCGTTTTCGACACGCTGTATGGGCTGAACGCCCAATTCGAGCCGCTGCAGATGGCCGCCGGCCACGTCGTTTCTGACGACGGCCTGACCTGGACCATCGCCCTGCGCGACGGCCTGGCGTTCCACGACAGGTCGCCGGTGCGCGCCGCCGACTGCATCGCCAGCCCGAAGCGGTGGGGCGCCCGCGACGTTCTGGGCCAGCTCCTGCTGGGCGTGGTGAACGAGTGGCAGGCGAAGGACGACAAAACCCTCGTCATCAGGCTGAGGCAGCGCTCCCCCCTGATGCTGTATGCACTGGCCAAGCCGGCCACCAGCGTCCCGTTCATCATGCCCGAACGGCTGGCGGCAACCGATCCCAACAAGCAGATCACCGAGATGGTCGGGTCCGGCCCTTACCGCTTCCTGGCCGACGAGTTCATGGCCGGGCAGCGCGCGGCCCATGCCAAGTTCGCGGGATACGTGCCGCGCCAGGAGGCGCCGGAGCGGACCGCCGGCGGCAAGGCCGCCTACTTCGACCGGTTCGAGTGGCAGGTGATCCCCGACGGCGCGACCGCGCTTGCGGCCTTGCAGGACGGGGAGATCCAGGACGTTGCCGCGGTGGACGCGCCGTCCGTGCCGCTTGGCGTCTTCAGCATCCCCACGGCCTGCCGAAGCGACCTGACCGGCCTTGTCGAGGGGGTTTCCCCTTTCCCATGGGGCATCCGGCGTGCGTGACCGGCGGGATGCGTCCACGTCGCCCCAATCCGATCCCCGGGGTGGCGGCCGCCCTGGGCCAACTCCATCCCTCAACTGCTAGGCTCAAGCATGGACCTTTCGAATTGGCAGGGCGTCCCCCGCCCGGACCGCGTCGCCCTGGACGGCCGCTATGCCCGGCTGGAACCGCTGGACCCCGCGCGGCACGGAGCGGACCTGCTGGCCTCCGCCCAGCAGCCCGGCGGCGACGACCGGTTCCGCTACCTGTTCGAGGAGCCGCCGGCCGACGCCGCGGCGTTCCAGCCGTGGCTGGACATGGCCGCCGCCTCCGCCGACCCGCTGTTCTTTGCCGTGATCGACAAGCGGACCGGGCGCGCGGAGGGCCGGCAGTCCCTGATGCGGATCGACCCGGCATACGGCGTGATCGAGATCGGCCACATCCTGTGGGGACCCGCCATCGCGCGCACCCGCATCAGCACCGAGGCGCTGCACTTGTTCGCCGCCTATGCCTTCGACACGTTGGGCTACCGGCGGTTCGAGTGGAAATGCAACAACCTGAACGAGCCGTCGAAGCGCGCGGCGAAGCGGTTCGGCTTCACCCATGAGGGCGTGTTCCGCCAGCACATGGTGCAGAAGGGCCGGAACCGGGACACGGCGTGGTTCGCGATGGTTGATGCCGACTGGCCGCGGCTGAAGGCGGGCTACGAGGCGTGGCTGCGGCCGGAGAACTTCGACACGGCCGGGCAGCAGAAGGCCAAGCTGGCGTTCGATGCCGGATAAGCGTGGCATAAGCTCTCATGCGATTGGAACGGCGATGATCGGCATTCTTCAATGCGGTGACCCGCCGGAGGGGCTTCGCACCGAGTTCGGCTCCTATGGCGCGATGGTGGGGCGGCTGCTTGGCCCAGGCCGGGACGCCAGGATTTTTGACGTGACGAAGGGCGAGCTGCCGGCCAGTCCCACGGCTTGCGACGCCTACGTGCTCACCGGCTCGCCGGCCGGGGTGTATGAGGATCTACCCTGGCTCCCGCCGCTGTTCGGCTTCCTGCAAGGAACCAAGGGCCGGGCCAAGCTGGTCGGCATCTGCTTCGGCCACCAGGCGATGGCGCAGGCGTTCGGCGGCACAGTGGCGAAATTGCCTGCGGGCTGGAGCATCGGGCTGCACCGCTACGACATGGTGCACCGCGCGCCCTGGATGGACGACGTGGCGCATGTGGACGTGCCCGCCTCGCACCAGGACCAGGTCGTGACCCTGCCGCCCGGCGCCCGGGTGGTCGCTGCCAGCGCGTTCACGCCTTATGCCGGGCTGGACTATGGCGACGCGATCTCGTTCCAGTTCCACCCGGAGTTCGGCGCCGATTTCGGCACCGCGCTGATCGAGACGCGGCGGGACCGCTACGGTGCGCTGGCCGACTCCGCCATCGCGTCCTACAGCCAACCGAACGATTGCGCGCGGGTGGGACGCTGGATCGGCCGTTTCCTGGATATGCCCTGACTTCACGTCGAGGCACGGCGGCGGAGCGCCGTCCCGGCTTTCGCCCGAGCGGGAGGCGGAGGTCGCGGACTGGATACGCGCTGGACCTGATGTCAAGGTGGATGGCGTCGTGCGCTGGCGCGGCTGATACCAGATGCCCAAACGGGCGACCGGTATCAGAGGCGTTTTTGGCGCGCGGCCTCAGCCGCAAACGCTGCGCGTGTCGAACCGCTGCGAAATCCCGAAGGGGTTTGCGCGGGTTCGCCAGATTTCGGCGACCCCACCAACCCGGACGGGCGCTCCGCGCCTGGCCCCGCGCGCATGTCGGTCAGCCCGAGGGGCTGCCGGTATGAGACATCCCGTGCGCGACCGCATCCAAGCCGTAGGTAGTTTCCGAACCTTCCCCGACGTTTCCTTCCTCTATACGCCAAGAAGCTTGAACGAACTCGGGTGGGTTCGGCACCCACGGGCTTGAGGCGTCCCCAAATGAGCAGCAGTCAGCAGCAGGATCAACCGGGAGCACTCATCGTGCGGTCCCAACATGCCTACGGCGTCGCCCGCGCCGACGATCTCCGGTTCCTGCATAACGGTCAGCGACGCCGACCGGCCACGTTTCGAGGCGGTCGTCCGCCCCACGCTGGCTTGGAGCGCACCTCACCGCCCGGCGTCTCGAGGAGAACTCCCTCGCCATCTACCGGAGCCTGTCTGCCTGAACGGCCGCACCGCACGCCTTGCTTGCGGAGGCAGCCGAATGAGCGGACGCCAGGCCGTCCGCCCATGACGCAGCATTCGGCCCTGCCGACGTAACTGTCTATCCAGCGATCAGCTGCGGCCTCGCGCGGAGCTTTATCCACTCACAGGAGCGCCTCATGTCACCTCTGTTCCGAACATCCCTGCTGGCCGCCGTCACGGCGCTGATCGCCCCCGCGACCCATGCCGAGGACGCCGCGCACGGCGGGCGCCGCGTCAGCATCGAGTACTGGGAGCTGTCCGGCACCCAGGACATGTCGTCCGCCCCGTGGGTGGCGCACGTGCGGGGGTTCCGTCTCTGGGAACTCGGCAAGCCAGCCAACGTCCTGGTCCAGGAGCTTGCCGAGAACGGCAACCCGGAATTCATCCTCGGCACCGCCATCGCCGATGGCGGACATACGTTCGGCGACATCGCGGTCGGCCTGCCCAACCTGCCCGGCACGAGCCGCCGGGTGGAACTGACCGTGGACGCGGCGCACCCTCTGGTATCCGGCGGCTGGATGCTTGCGCACACCAATGACGGGTTTGCCGGCCTTGATGCATTCGACGCGTATGACCTTGCCAATCCGGCCACGGTCGAGGTTTACGCCCTGGATTCCGGCACTGAAAAGGACACCGAGGCCAAGGCCGACACGATGGGCGGCCTCGGCCGCATCCCGGAGAACGGCGTCGTCGCACGCCATGCCGGGCTTCGCGGCGACGCCGACATCCCGGCCAGCTTCAAGTTCGACCCGGGCAAGCCGATCGGACGGATCACGATCAGCCCCATCGCGTCGGGCGACTGATGCTGCCTCCTCCCGCCGGCGGCCGCAATCAAGACTCTGCCCGTCGGCTTGGCCCTCGCCCTCGCCGGGGTGATCGGCATCGAGTTGATCGGGACATGGGCATGGCAGTTTTGAGATGTCTGACGGACTCAGGGGCCAGCATAGGATTTTGCGTTTCATGGACCTGACGCAGATCCGCCACTTCTTGTCGCTGGCGCACACGCTGAACCTCACGCGGGCAGCGGAGGCGTGCCACGTCACCCAGCCGGCGCTGACCAAGAGCATCCAGCGGCTGGAGGAGGAGTTGGGCGGCCCCCTGCTGCTGCGGGAACGGGCGCTGACCCAACTGACCCCGCTTGGGGCAACGATGCTGCCCTTGCTGGAGCAGGCCCATGCCGCGGCCGAGCGTGCGAAGAAGCACGCAGCCGGGATGAGGCTGCAGACCGCCTCTCCCTTGCGGGTGGGCTTTGCCCCGGACGTGCCGGCGGCGGCGTTCATGCCTTTGTTCGAGGAGCTGGCCGCGTGGCTGCCAGGCTTTGAGCTGAGCCTGGTGGACACGGGCAGCGCCCGGCTGTGCGAGGCGCTGCTGCACGGCGCACTGGACGCGGCTGTCGTCACTGGCGGGGCGGTGCTGCCTGGGCGGCTGAACCGCTGGACGCTGTTCACCAACCGGGCAGCGCTGATGATGCCGCCCGGCCATGCGCTGGCGGCGGCCGACGCGGTGCCGTTGGCGGCGCCGGACGGCTTGCATCGGCGGCCGGTGGCTGGGCCAGCCGCGCACGACGTGGTGCTCGTCGCCGTTGCCGGCCGGCCGGCCGTTCATGCGGCGGACACCTTCATCAAGCTCGCGCGCGCACGGGAGTGGAGTCGTGCCCCAGCAGCCGCTGATTACCGCGGATTGCGGCGGCAGCAACGGCGTGCGGGCGCGGCTATGGAAAACCGAGACGCAGACGCTGGCTGACCAGACGGGGCTGTCGATCACCGTGGCCTACCTGCCGCCGGGCACCAGCAAGTGTAACCGCATCGAGCACCGCCTGTTCGCGTTCATCGCCCAGAACTGGCGCGGCAAGCCGCTGCTGACGCATCAGCTCATCGTCCGGCTGATCGCCAGCACCACCACGCAGACAAGCCTCACCGTCCAGTGCCGTCTAGACGAGAACGCCTATGAGAAGGGCACCAAGGTGTCCGACGCGCAGATCGCCAGCCTCAATCAACCCAGCCGGCTTCCATGGCGAATGGAACTGCACCATCGCACCCCGTAAGCCGGGTACCTGACGCGGTTGTTTCGGCTCAGGCCCTTGCATCCACAAGCGGCGGCAGCCGAACGGGTCAGGCCTGGGCCGGCGCCGCTGGCCGGTGGAGCGCAGCAACGCGTGGGTGCGGTCCCGGCCATACTGCTGGGCACGGCCGGTCGCGTGCGGCGGGACGACCACAGCCGCTTCCAGGTGACGCTGGGCGACGCTGTCGTAGACGCGATCCGGGTCATAGCCGCCGTCCCCAGTGAACGGCGCCACCGCGCCCGCGACCTGATCGAGCAAGGGACCGGCTTGGGACGCGTCGTCCATGTCCTTGGAGGTCAACGTGGCGGACCAGGCGGAGCCGTATGTCGCGGATGCCAAGCTGGTCCAGGTGCTCGCGCCGTGGTCGGCAAGCCTGCCGGGCTACGCCCTTTATTATCCCAGCCGTCGCCAGAACCCTCCCGCGCTGGCGGCGCTGCTCACGAGCCTTGCGCGGGCGGCTGGCGTTCAGCAGGTGGCCTCTGGCGGTCGTCGCAACACCTGGACGGAGGGAGTTGCTGTGGCCCGCGGAGGCGACGGTCGGATCGGGCGGGACGGGGTGTGCTACGCTTGCCAGGCCGGCCAGGGGTGGCGCGACGTGAGGACCAGCGGCGGTTCAGTCACGGCAACTGGGCACGCACGTTCACGACCCGGCCCCACCCGGCCGCCTGCATCCCCAGGAGCAGACGGTTCGTGATCCGCACGGCTGCCAGGACGTTCCGGTCGCAGGCCGCCGCCCAGTCGCTTGCAGGGGCCTCCTCCTACGCCTGCTTCCCGCCGGACCTGCCAGCGTTGTTCACCAGGATGTCCACCCCGCCCAGCAGGCGTCTCGCCTCGTCCGCCATCCGCTCCACGTCGTCGTCGCGGGTCAGGTCCCCCAGCACCACCACGGCCTTGCCGCCGGCCGCCGCGATCTCGCCAGCCACGCGGTCGGCGCGTGCCTTTTCCCGCCCGTGGACCGCCACCGTCGCGCCTTCGGCGGCCAACGCCCGTGCGATCGCCTCCCCGATTCCGACGCTGCTGCCCGTGACCAGGGCTCGCCTGCCGTTCAAACCCAGGTCCATGGTTGCCCCCCGATGAAAGTGACTTGGCTGGAGCTGCCGCGCGAACGAGCGGAACACGGTCAAGCGACGCGCCGGACTGGCCAGAGATTGGCAAGCCCAGCCGCGAACGGTCAGGAACAGATAGCCCAAGCGCCTGCTTCGGGCGACCCCACGAACTGGGCACGGGTTTCCTGGGCGCGGGCTTCCATGGTGGCCGCGACGAGGCGGTCGCATAAGGTCCCGGGGTCGCTGACCTCGGGACGCAGCTCGACGTGTTCGTTCTCCGGGAAGGCGTTGGCGGTCCGGGTGAGCCGGGCTTTCAGAGGTCGAGGTTGCGGTTGCCGCCCGGCGGCGTCTTCGTGAAGTCGGCCGAGTAGTCCGACGAGATGAAGCGCGGCACGCCGGCCCGCACCGCGCCGTCCAGCAGCACGCCCTGGCGGTCCACGGTCACCTCGCGCAGCCCGTTGAGCGCGGACACGACGCAGGGGGCGCCCTCGCACGCACGCGCTGACCGGCCGGGTTGACCGTAAATCGGCGTGGCGCTGCCAGTCGCCCGGCGGGGCGGCCCGTGAGATCGAGCTTAAACCCGGAACCGTGATTCCTGAACCCGCGGTCCTGAAAGCGGTGCTGATCGGCGGCGCCGGGATCGGCCGCCTGCCGGCGTTCCACGCCGCGGACGCCGTTGCCGGGGGAACCCTGGTCCGCCTGCTGCCGGAGCATCAGGGCGATTCCGTTGACGTGCACGCGCTGCATCCCAGCCACCGCAGCCTGTCCGCCAAGGCCCGCGTGTTCATTGACGCGCTTGCTGAGCACCTGCGGACGGCCTGACCCGGGTTTTCCGCTGAATGCGTTCGCGTCCTCAGCTCGACCTCAGCAAGCCGCCCGCGTCGCCGCCACTTGAAATGCCTGCCCACCCTCGTCCACCGCGGCCAAAGCTCGCGCCGTCCGCTGCTGCATGAAAATTCCGCAAGAATCCTTGCCAGGGTCCTCAAGGCACGCTCACGTAAACTCCGGCTGCAGTGCTCATTGGCATGGAAGGAAAGCAGTCCCGTCGCCGGCACCAGGCGACCAAACCACGTCCCTGCACCAATACCCGCAGCATGACCACTCCACAGGAACCGTGGAAGATCACCCCGCCGCCTCCGCGAAGCCCCGAAGGCGCGCAGCAACGACGTTGCCC
>CAXTUQ010000250.1:0-8316 GCA_964247405.1 uncultured Acetobacteraceae bacterium | reverse complement strand
GAGGCGGACCGCGCCGGGCTGCTGCGCGAGGCGGCGGCGACCTTGCGCGCGCTGATGCGCCCTGCGGCGCTGCGCCGGGCCGAGCCGGACATCGAGGCGCTGATGCAGGCGGAGGGCATCGCCATGCGCCCGGGGCCGCGCCCTCGGCTTGACCCGGCGCTCCTGCCGACACTGCGCCGGGCGATCCTGGGCGTGCAGCTCGTGGCCGTGCGCTACGCCCGTCCGGGCTGCGAGCCGGCGCTGCACCTGATCTGCCCCTACGGCACGCTGTATGGCAGCGATGGCCGGGCGTGGCTGGTCGGGCATGTGGAAGGGCTGCCGCACATGCGGCTGTGGCGGCTCGACCGCATCGCCTCGTTCGATCTGCTCGACCGCTGCTTTGTTCGGCGGGAGGACTTCGACCTCCGCGCCTACGCCGCCCAGTCCTTCGGCGTGTTCCAGGAGGAGCCGGTGGACGTGGTGCTACGGGTCGCGCCGGAGGCGGCGGACGAGGCTGCGTGCTGGCTGTTCCATCCCACGCAGACGGTGGTGCGCGACGTCGACGGCGCGTTGCGGGTCAGCTTCCGCGCGGGGGGCATGCAGGAGATGTGCTGGCACCTGTTCACTTGGGGCACCGCCGTCACGGTCTTGGAGCCGGACACGTTGCGTGCCGAGTTGGCGGAACTGTCGACAACCGCAGCACGACACCATGCAAGACCCAAAATGTAGGGGCTTGTTGTCGCTCACAAGTAGGCTTGAGATCATTCGTGAACCGGAGAAGTTTGAATGTACGTTTCCGAGTTGCTGCGGAATATAAAATCCAATCAGGACGCTTTAGAATGGGCGAAGAGTCTTTATCGGGACCGTCTCGCCCCGGACTTCAACTCGTTCGATTTTATCGAGCCAGACGAAATGCGCCTGTCCAGCATTTTGGCTTGGCTGCTAAGCTCAAGAGCGACGCACGGGCAGGGCGGGCGCTTCCTGCACGTGTTCATTAAATGTGTGTTCCGATCTTGCTCCGAGTTGGCTTGGCTTCCTGAAGCCTGTGAGAAAGCCGAAGCGCACATCGAGTTTACGGTGAATGGCGGCAGGCTTGATATCCTCATCAGGTCAGCCGACCGCACATTGGTAATCGAGAACAAGGCGGGGGCAGGCGACCAACCCGACCAAATCAAACGTTATGCTGTTTACCTGGACAGCCTGAACCAGGCTGACACTCGCCTCATCTATCTTACTCCGGATGGCTCAGAACCATCAACGGAAAGCATCGCTGAGCAGGAGAAGGTCAGGCGCATTGAGGCCGGTCAGCTTCATTGCTGGAGCTATCAGGAACACATCTTGGAATGGCTCGCGGAGTGCCGAGCCGTGTGCCGAGCCGACCGCGTCTCAATCTTCATTGACGAGTTCGCTCAATATATCCGGAAGCGCTTCATAGGGATTGCCGATATGACAGTACAAGGTCAATTGGTTCAGGATGTGACGCGATCGTTGGACACGTTGGCTCCTGCCATGCAGGTCATACTCGCGGCTGATGCCATTCGGGCCAAACTTCTTTCGACGTTATGTAGTCAGATCCAAACTGCGATAATGCATCGCGAGGGGTGGTCACTGGTAGATTGGAACATGTCCAGTAAAAAATGGTCTGGATTTAGCATTAGGTTTTCTGACAATGGTCAATTTATATTCTGCGTTGAATTTGGGAGTTCAGATTATAATAGTTTTACCTATGGTGTAGGCATGAAGAACAAAGAAGAAGGCTGCTGCTCATATGATACAAATGTGCCGGAGGCGATTAAAGCTCAAGTCGGACCTGGCAAACAAAGTCGGTGTTGGCCCTGGTACAGAATCGCCTCGCCGCAAGAGCCAATCTTTAAGGTAGAGCCGAATTGGAAGACGGCTGTGGAACCTTGGGTCACGATCGCGGACGGGACCTTGGCTGAGACTACAATTCGAACAGCCATCCACTTCCGCGATGTGTTGGCCCGCTGTGGTTTCCTCTGACTTGGGAGCCTCCTAGATGCAGCTCAGAAGGTGTAAACCAGGCCCTTGACACTTCGGGCTACTTTCGATGCACCCACCTGTGAGGCCGTCCTAGTCGACTTACTCTGAAAGGCGCGGCGCTATCTAGCGGAGGTTATCTTTGCGAGTACGCACGCGCTGGTTGCAGCCTGGTGGGTGATCGCCTGAGCGCGCCCTTGCCGTCCTTGTGGCACACCGCCCTGCCCTGGCCGCTGGCCGTGATCGACTTCGAGGCGAGTTCGCTCGACGACGACAGCTACCCCATCGAGGTTGGCCTTGCGCTCTGGCCCGGACCCGACGAACCGATCCTCGGTTGGTCAACGCTGATCCGCCCGGCTGGGGACTGGGTGCGTCGCGGCCACTGGAGCCCGGCCTCGGCCAAGGTGCATGGCATCCGGGGCAGCGACCTCCTTGCTCACGGGCAATCGCCGGAGCGGGTTGCCTCGGCGCTGAACGAGGCGCTCGGCCCCGGCGCCGTGGCCTGGTGCGACGGCGGCCCCTACGACGCCCATTGGGCACGCGCGCTGTTCAAGGCCGGCGGGATCAGGTCAAACTTCAGCTTCGGTGATTGGCACCGGCTTGTCCCGCTGCTGGGTGGGCCGGCACGCGAACGCGCCCTGACATGGCTGAAGGACGCGCCGGCGCGGCACCGGGCGCGGGCAGACGCCGAGCAGCTCCTGTTCGCACTCGCCCACGCCATCGGCGTCGAGGTCAGCCCCGCCCAGGATTTCGCCCAGCGCCTGCCGGGGCTGGCTACAGGGGCGGCGACGTAAACAGGGCGAGGCATGGCCCGGCCGTCGCCGTGGCGACATCTGGCAGGGTCGGCTATGATGAGAAGCAGGAGGTGGCCATGGCCGAGAGCGCAACTCACACGACAGAGCGCGCCACCGAAGACCAGAACGGCCCCGCCGCGGTAGTTGTCCGCGACGAGCAGGACAAAGCCGCGCAGGCCCGCCGCGCGCGGCAGATGGCGCTGATCGATGGCGTCATGCGCGACTATGAGCCTGTCCTGCGCGAGCTGAGCCGGCGCTGAGCGAGCCGGAGTTCCCATCCGCAAACACTTCGTGTTTCGGCGAGACCGCGAGGTGGTCGAGGTGCTGCACGCCAGGCTCGTCGCCGAGTTCGGCGGCCCCTCGGGCTTCAACGACGAAGGTCTGTTCTTCAGCGTGCTGCACCGCCCGCTTAATCGCTGGCACTACGGGCGGGATGACGAGGCGCCGCCGGACCTTTTCGACTTGGCGGCCGCCTACGGCAATGGCCTGATCAAGAACCATGGCTGCCGCGACGGCAACAAGCGCATCGGCGCTGCGGCGTGCCTGCTGTTCCTGGGCGTCAACGGCCGCGAGGTCGCCGCACGCCCGGCGCAGCTCGTGACCGTGTTCGTAGCGGTCGCCCGGGGCTGGGTGCTGGAGGAGGCGCTCGCGTGCTGGCTGAGGCGCCGCGCCGTCTGAGCCGCGTCCGCTTCTGACGCACTGGCCTGCCATTGTCTGCATGACATCAGGGAAAGCAGCCTGGCCGGGAACATGGCAGATGAGAGCATACAACAGACGGTGGCACCGCGGCTCCCCGTGGACCTCGGCCGCAATGGCCCTTGTGCGTCCGTCATCTTGGGCGTGGATACCCTGCCCTGCGTAGGCATCGTCTGGGGTGTGCCGGATGGGCATGGCCTGCTGCGGCTCGTCTTCGACCGCACCCTGCTCACCGCGGCCGAGACGTACGGCGACCACCTGACCCACCCGCGCGGGCACCACGAGGTCTGGGAGGGCTGGCGCCGGCTCGGCCCCGCAGGCCTGGCCCGCCGCGGCCTGCCGCCCCTGATCGCCTGGCATGAGTACGAGCACTTCCCGCGCGGGCGCGTGGTGTTCGACACGCGCACGGCCCGCTTCACGCTTTACGCCGCCCGCAAGCTCCAGGCGCCCGCCGTCCTGCGCCGGGTGCTGCACGCCTTCAGCCTCGACCCGGCGCGCTGCAGCGTGCGGTCCGACCTGCATTACCGGGCCGTCCAAGACCTTTAACTCCGGCCACGACAGGAAACGATGAGGAAAGCAGTCGCCTATTACCGAAGCCGCCCCAGCGAGCCGGAAGCGTCCGGCCTGGCCCTGCGGCTCCAGCGCGAGGCCGTGCGCAAGGCCCTCCAAGAGGGCAGCCTCGATCTGATCGGCGAGTTCACCGAGCGCGAAGGGGAGAGCGGGACCGAGGGTTGCCCAGCCTACGTCGCCGCCGCCCACATGGCGCGCGGGCAGGACGAGTTGGTGGAGTTCATCATCGCCTCGCGCGCCGCCATCGGCTCCGGCGAGCCGTTCAAGGCGCCGGACATCGAGTTCGAGCCGCCGGATGACCAGGACATCTTCGGCCAAGGCTACATCACCAGCGACTTGCTGACCCCGTCGGTGGAGCACGCCTCCGAAACCGGGCTGCCCGACAGGGCGCCCGGCCTCTTGTGCCTCCACGCCGACTTCCGCCCGCGCCAGCTCGACACCCTCGTCTATCTCTGCAACGCCACAATGGAAGCGCTGCTGGACGTCATGGTCAGGACCGAGTGCATCAGCATGAACGACTTCAACTCGGAGTCAAACGAGTGCTGGGAACAGGCGAGCAGGACCTTTGAGCGGCGTTGGGCCGCGGTGCCGCCCGGCACCTGCGTTCAGGTCGCCTGGCTCAACCACATCATCTGGGACGATGTGCGCCGCTATCGCCTGACGTACGCCGACGTGGCGGGGCGGCGCTGGGCCGTCGAGGCGCACGACGCATCCTTGACCCCCTACTGGCTGGCGCAGGACCCGGACAAAGTATGGGTCGCCCTCAGCCCGGCGCGTGCGGTAGACCAAGCGGCGTCCGGCACGCGGCCCAGGGAGGCCCCGTGATGTCCCGCCACAGCTACGGCCGCTCGCCCCGGCCCTGGAGCAAGCTCAAGAGCCGCGTCGAGGCGCTGTTCGCGCCGGGCCTGCCGCTCGCCATCCACTGCAACGTGTTCGCGAAAGTGACGAAGGAGTTCACCTTCGACGAGCCGCGCCACTGGGTCATGCTGGGCCGCGGCCGTGCCGGGCGCATCATCTGGGACTTTCCCGGCCCGTTCCTGCCTTCCGGGCCGGACAATCTGCCCTGCTCGACCCGCGGCCCGGCGCTTGCCACCTGGGAAGCGGGCTATGGCTGCGGCGGCAGGCGTCCGAGCGAGCCGTCGGCCTTGATGCGCGACTACCTGGACCGCCCGCGCGACCGATTGATGGAGCCGTTCGCGGACCCTTGGGAGCTGGCCGCCATCCTGCGCGCGGCCGACCGCCGGCTGGGGCGCGCCTGCCTGCTGGGTTGGGCCGCGGGCCTGGACCAGGGCCATCCAGCCTTGATCGTGCTCCGGGCGCGCTTCGGGCAGGCGCCGTCCTGGCCGCTTCAGGGTGCGGCTGCCGAGCGTCCCGTCTTCTCGTGCACGGGCAGCAACGCATAGGCGCGCGCGACGTCGGGGTGCGCCATGTCTCCCGGCTGCAGCAGCTTCGCCCAGGTCGCGCCGCCCTCCTCCGTGCGCCAGAGCCCGAGGCGGCGCGCCGGGGCAAGCTCCTCGTTCACCCAGCGCAGGAACGGCTCGAACAACTCCGCCCGCCACAGCTCGTCCTTGGTCGCGTACAGCTCGCGGTGCTCGGGCAGGACCATGTGGTCCAGGTAGCCGAGCGGCGTGCGTTGGGGCGCCGCCTCCAGGCACAGCACCAGGTCCCATGCCATCCCGCCCCACTCGGCGGAGACTGCGATGCCGTAGCCGTAGAGCCAGGAGCACAGCGCGGGCGTGGTGCTGCCGCCGAGGGTGAGCGTCCAGCTCCGGTTCGTGCGGCGCCCGAGCAGGACAGGAACGGCGAAACGCGCGCTCGCCCCTTCGTGCCAGGCGTGGAAGGCGCGCTGAATGGCCGGGCGGGGGCGGCAACGCTTGCGCCTCACGAACCCAGGTTCCTAACCATCAAATCCCTCCCGTGCGGCGCCCGGCATGGCGGATCGCTGCGTCAGGAGCGGTCGCATCCAAACGGGTTTCCATGTGCGACCGCCTTTGTCGCGGCACGCCGCCATGGTCATCGGGCACACGGCGGAAAGGCGGTCGCAAGATGAACGGCAAAGGATTGGGGCGGCGCAGGGCGCTGTCGGGCGGCTTGGCCGCGGCTGTGATGATGGCACACACAACCGACGCCATGGCAGCGTTGGACACCGACGCCGACGCCTGCCACGGGCCGTTCCGGGCGGCATTCCTGGACTGGCTGCGCGCGGCGCCGGGGCGGTTCGCTTTGCCGGCGTCGGCGAGCGCGGTGTTGCCCTCGTGCACCGATCTGCGCATCCGGGGCGTCCACCCGGCGATCTCCATCGCGCTCGTGGACGAGTGGGACATCGGCGTGGGCGTGGAGTGGGACGGGGTGTTCTGGGACATGCTGCTGTCGCTGGACCTGGACGCGCAGCCGGCGCCCGGCGCCCCCGGCTGGGTGAACCACGACCTGGACCGCGAGTTCCAGGTCGTCCACCCGACGCGCGAGGCGCTCTGGCGCGCAGACGGGTTCGAGTGGCTGCTGGACTGGGTCAACGAGGACCTCGCGCGCGCGACGCACCTCGCGCTGTGGTGCGGCGACGGCGGCGGCTGCACCTGGGCGCAGCTGGTGCGTGGCGGCACGATCCTGCGGACGGGCCGGTCCGTCGCGGCCGAGCGTATGCCCGCGCACCTGCTGCCGGTCCATGGCCACCTGGCATGACGGCGGCTCCGGCCCGGCTGGGCCGGTTCAGAAATCCAACAGGGCAAGGACAACATGACCATGTGGACCGGGAGCGCGGTCAAGCAGGAGGTTTGAGCATGCGTCTACGATGAGAGGGCAGGCAGCTCTCGACGGTGCCGGCGGGCTGAAGGGGGCTGTCCGACCGACAATGCCAGAAATCCTATTTTCGTTTGGGAGCATCGCATGGATCAGCAGAAACAGCGGACCCGGGCACAGGGCGACCAGGAGGACCGGCGGGAGATCCCTGGGATCGTGAAACCGATTTCGGACGCCTGTGGCATCGTCATCCTCACCGGTGCGGGCATCAGCCGCGAGAGCGGCCTCGCCACCTTCCGCGACCCGGACGGCCTTTGGGCCAAGGTCCGCGTCGAGGACATGGCCACGCCACAAGCCTTCGCCCGCGACCCCGCGCGCGTGCAGGCCTTCTACGACGCCCGCCGCGTCCAACTGCGCGACCCGGCGATCCAGCCGAACGCCGCCCACCTTACCCTCGCCCACCTCGCGCGCAAGCATTTTGGCCCCGTGCTCGTCGTCACCCAGAACGTGGACGACCTGCACGAGCGCGCTGGCCAGTCCGGCCTGCTGCACATGCACGGCGAACTCGCCAAGGCGCGATGCCTGGACTGCGGCGCGGTATCCCCGTTCGAGGGGGCCGGCCTTGCCAATGCGCTTTGCCCGGCCTGCGGCGCCAAGGCCTTGCGCCCACATGTCATTTGGTTCGGCGAGATGCCGCTGCACATGGACGAGATCGAGTGGTGGCTCACGTCGAGTTGCAACCTGTTCGTCGCGGTCGGCACGAGCGGGCAGGTTTATCCCGCCGCCGGCTTCGCCGAGACGGCGCGGGCGCACGGCGCGCGCACGCTGGAGCTGAACCTGGAACCGACCGAGCTGACCCGGAGTTTCGACGAAGCCCGCCACGGCCCGGCCACGGAGGTTGTCTCAGCTTGGGTGGAGGAGATGACACAGCTTCGCGTCGAGCAGCCAAAAGGTTAGCGGGATGCCATCCGGCGACGCATGGCCGGGGCTGGCCGGATGCGCGGTGCAGCGGCCTCACTCGCCGTCCATGGCATCGTGAACGACCAGCAAGTCAACCAAACCGGTCCAACCGTCCAGCCGGTCCGTGTCGGTGAACACCGCGTTCCCGTCCGGCGCCAAAAACAGCTCATTGCATCGCGAGGCGAAGCGGTCGATCTCTGACAGATGCTGGCTGGGACCGGGCTGGAACCCGAGGTTGAGCGCACGCACGCCCTCGTTGCCTTTGCCGGGCAGCGGCAGGGTGCGCAAAGCTTGCCCGGCGGCACCAAGGTCCGAGGAAAGCACATGCAGGTCAGCGACCCGCCCCGGCCGCCAGGTGAGTAGGTAGTCAACAAGGTCCACGCAGACCAGCCGGCCCCGGCGCGGGATCACCACGGCCCGCAGCGGGAAATGGTGCAGGTGGTCGCCGCCTGTAACACCCGGGTCCGCGCCGCCGCGCACCACGAAGGCGCCGCGGTCGAGCAGCCGCCGCACGAACGCGCCCTCCCGCGCGGAGCCGGGCACGGCCTCGGCCGTCACGACGACGGTGATCCGACGTCCCAAC
>CAXTUQ010000249.1:0-8336 GCA_964247405.1 uncultured Acetobacteraceae bacterium | reverse complement strand
GGCCGGGTCGAACCCGGCGGCGCCCTCAAGCGCGGCGCTCAGGCCTTCCAGCGCGGCGCGGACCGGGCCGGCCAGCCGCTCGGCGTAGTGCGTCGGCTCCATGCCGTCCGGGGTTCGCACGAACAGCTCGTCCCCCAAGGCGCCGCGCAGCCGGCCCAGGGCATGGCTGATCGCGGGCTGGCTCATGTTGAGCTTGGCCGCCGCGCGGGTGACGCTGCGCGCCTGCGCCACGGCGTCGAACACCACGAGCAAGTTCAGGTCAAGCGTGCGCCAGTTCATGCGTGGCCTCCCTACAAGGGCGGCGCCGGCGTGTGGATGGCGAGCTTCAGCGCCGGGTCGCCTCGGGCACGGTTTCGCGGGAGAACACGCGGCGGCGGGCCGGTCGCGCCAGCGCCCGCAGGTGGACATGCTCCGCCTTTCCGAGACGCAGCGCGCGGACCAGGGCGTCAACCGTGGTGACGGAGGGGCTGACGGTCCGGCCCTGCTCCAGCCGGATGTGCCAATCGACGCCGATGCCCGCGAGTTCGGCCACCTCCTCGCGCCGCAAGCCCGGCGTCCGGCGCCGGCGTCCGTCCGCGAGGCCGACCGCTTCGGGCGTCAGCTTCTCCCGCCGCGACCGGAGGAAATCGCCGAGGCCGCTGTGGTTCGTGTCCGGCATGGGCTTGGGTCCGCGGCCAGGGTGGGAGTGCGCAGTTCTAGGATGGTGCCAGGCCTGGATGCGGCTGGGAAGCCTGCGAGAATGGCGCGGGCTGAAGGAGCATGACCCCCATGGAAGCTGCCATCCTGAAGGCGTGGGGATCGCGGCTCGCCGTCGAGGCCTTGCCCGACCCGGCCCTGGGCACGGGGGAGGTCATCGTCGATGTCCTGGCCGCCGGCATCCTGTCCTATGCGAACGAGGTGTTCAGCGGCGAGCGGAGATACCTGCTCGATCTTCCAGTGGCGCCGGGATGCGGCGCGGTCGGCCGCGTGCGCGCCACGGGGCCGGACGCGACGCGCCTCGCGGTCGCCGACTGGGTGCTGTGCGACCCCGACCGTGCGGGCGCGTGACGACGCCCTCACCCCCGACATCACCCTGCAAGGCTGGAGCGCCCCCAGCGATGGGGGCGGGCTGCGTCGTGGCGCCGGGGCGGAACGAGGCGGCGCTGGCGGACCTGGCACGCCGCTTCGGCCCGCGGGTGCGGTCCGGGCTGCTGGACCTGCGCCAATGGCAGGTCGCGGAGTTCGGCCTGGACGGTGCAAACGAGGCCGTCGCGCACGCCGCCGGCAACGCCGGTCCCTTCCGGCTGACCGTGCTCCGGCCCTGACAAGGCCTGGCCAACCCGGGCGGATGCGTTGAAGCTGGCGCAAACTCTTGTCGGGGATCACGCGGATGAAACTCCTGTACGGCGGCTTCGCGACCCAGGAGGAGCTCGACGCCGAGTACAACGCGGAGCAGTCGGTGCCGGACTTCGGCGCCTGCGTGAAGCACTTCCTGGACAGCAGCGCCGCCGCCCGGGCGTCGCTCGCCCACCGGACGGACGTGCCGTACGGCCCGACCAAGGCCGAGAGCGCCAACGTCTTCCCGGCGCCGGCGCCGGGTTCGCCGGTCCTGGTGTTCCTTCATGGCGGCTACTGGAAGGCGTTGACCGCCCACGCCTTCGACATGGTGGCGCTTGGGCCGGTGGCGGCCGGCTACGCCGTCGTCAACGTCACCTACGCGCTTTGCCCGGCGGTCACGATCACCGAGATCGTCCGGCAGGTCCGCGCGGCCATCGCCTGGACCTATCGCCACGCCGCGTCCTTCAACGGCGACCCCGGCCGCATCTACGTCGCCGGGCACTCGGCAGGGGGCCACCTGACCGCCATGGCGATGCTCACGGACTGGGAGGAGGAGTACGGCCTGCCGGACAACCTGATTAAGGGCGGCATCCCGATCAGCGGCCTGTTCGACCTGCGCCCGTTTCCCACGACCTTCTTGCAGCCGAAGCTGCGGCTGACCGCCGAGGAGGTCGAGCGCAACAGCCCGCTGTTCCATGTCCGCGCCGTGCCCACCCCCCTCGTCGCCGCCTGGGGCGCCGCCGAGTCCGGGTCGTTCAGGAAGCAGTCGCTCGATTTCCTCTCGGCCTGGCAGGCGGCCGGCAACGCCGGCGAGGCGCTCCCCATCGCGGGCGCCAACCATTACATGGTGCTCGACGGGTTCATGACCGCCGACGGCTTGATGACCCGGACGCTGGAGGCGATACGGCAGAGGGTTGAACGCGGCGCGTGAGCATCGTGACAGGACATGCCGATGTGCTTTTATGCCCTCGGAACAGGAGGAAAGCAGCCATGCGGTTCTGGTTCTCGCAGGTTCCGATATACCCGCAACGGGTCCGGGACTTCACGCGCCTGATCTTCGGCGGGGCAGGCGTGGCGATTGCCGCCGCTGTCGCCTGCTTGGCCCTACCTGCTGCACCGCGTTTGCCCGCTGAACCTCGTTTGCTGGTCACGTTCGGAACGTGGTTCCTGCTTGGCTTGCTAGTACTCCTGGTTGGCCGAAGCTGGGCACGGCGGCGCGGCCTGCCCTTTGTTCCGCTTCAGGACGCCAAGGCCCTGACCCTGGTTAAAGAGGGCACCCGGCCGTTGCCGGATGCCCTGTTGTGGAACTTCCTGCCTTCAGGAGTTTTGAGCGGGCTGATCGTGGCGCAGATAATCGGCGGCCACCCGTTCTGGCAAACCGACAAGTTGTCCTGGACAATGGTTGCGGCGTGCGGGATCGGAACTGTGATCGGCTGTGTTCGCCGCCGGGCCAAGGCGGCCTCGCGCAGCAGGATGCAGGAAGCTCCTACGTAGGACGCGTCCGCGAGCGCCGAAGTCGGCCGAGCCGGCATCGACCCGGCGCCCGGCTTGGAGTAGTGCTGCCCGCGGAGCCTGCCCATCGAAAGCAGCGCGCAGCGGGGGAACCAGCGATGGCGATGAGAGTGTTGTTCACCGGCGGCACCGGGAAGGCCGGGCGGCACGCGCTGCCTTACCTGCACGGCCTGGGCTACCACCTGCTGAACTTCGACCTGCAGCCGTTCCCGCATCCGGCCATCCCGACCCTGATCGGCGACATCACGGACGGCGCGCAGGTGTTCAACGCGATGACCTCGCACTTCGACCGCGACGGCCTCCGCGCGGGCCAGGCGCCCGGCCCGGTCGATGCGGTGGTCCACTTCGCGGCCGTCCCGCGCATCCTCATCCACCCCGACAACGAGACGTTCCGGATCAACGTGATGGGAACCTACAACGTCATCGAGGCCGCGATGAAGCTCGGCATCCGCAAGGTCGTGATCGCGTCCAGCGAGACGACCTACGGGGTGTGCTTCGCGGAAGGCGACAAGGACTTCCACGCTTTCCCGTTGGAGGAGGATTACGACGTCGATCCCATGGACAGCTACGGCTTGTCCAAGGTGGTGAACGAGCGGACGGCGCGCGCGTTTGCGGCCCGCTTCGGCGCCGACATCTATGCGCTGCGCATCGGCAACGTGATCGAGCCGCATGAATACGGGCAATTCCCAGGCTTCGTCGCCGATCCGCCGTCGCGCAAGCGCAACGCGTGGAGCTACATCGACGCCCGCGACCTCGCGGAGATCGTCCATCTCTGCCTGCAGCGGGACGGGCTGGGCTTCCAGGTGTTCAACGCCGTGAACGACACGATCACGGCCGACCAGCCCACGGCGGCGTTCCTGGCGAGGTGGTGCCCCGGCACCCCGGTCACGCGGGAATTGGCCGGGCAGGAAGCGCCGCTGAGCAACCGTAGGGCCCGCGAGGTGCTGGGTTTCAAGGAGCAGCACGATTGGCGCGACGAGGTCCGGGCGTTGGGGACGCCCAAGGCCTAATCCCGCAGGCAGCATGGCGAACGGCGCAGACGGGGACATGGACCAGAACCATGCCAGCCGCTACCTCTCGGTCTGACGGGCGGCAAGGATCGCGTTGCTCCCCGCGAACATTGGGATGGAGGCCCCCGCGTTGACCAGCTCCTTGCGCATCGGCTTCGACATCGGCGGCACCTTCACCGATTTCGTGCTGTCGGACGCGAAGACGGGCGCGCTACGCCTGCACAAGCGGCTGACCACGGCGGAGGACCCGGCCATCGGCGCGCTCGACGGCCTGCGGCAGATCCTGTCCGACCACGGCGCCGGGCTGTGGGACGTGGGCGAGATCCTGCACGGCACCACCCTCGTCACCAACGCGGTGATCGAGCGCAAGGGCGCCCGCCTCGGCTTGCTCACCACCGAGGGCTTTCGCGATGTGCTGGAAGCCGGGAGCGAGCAGCGCTACGACATCTACGACCTGTTCCTGACCTACCCCGACCCGCTGGTGCCGCGCCGGCGTCGGCTGGAGGTGGCGGAGCGCATCGACCGCGACGGCGCCGTGGTCCTGCCGCTGGACGGGGACGGCGTGCGCCGCGCCGCCCGCGCGATGCGGGAAGCGGGCGTCGAGGCCGTCGCGGTCGGCTTCCTCAACGCCCACCGCAACCCGGCGCACGAGCAGGCCGCCGCCTCGATCCTCGCGCACGAGCTGCCCGGCATCCCGGTCTCCGTCTCCTCGGACGTGGTGGCGGAGATCGGCGAGTATGCCCGCTTCGTCACCACCTGCGCCAACGCCTACGTCCGGCCGCTGATGGCGACCTACGTGCGCCGGCTGGAAAGCGCGCTGCGGGCGGAGGGGTTTGCCGGGCACCTGCGGCTGATGCATTCGGCCGGCGGCCTCCTGTCGCCCTCGGCGGCGTGCAACGTGCCGATCCGGCTGCTGGAATCCGGCCCGGCCGGCGGCGCGCTGGCGGCGGCGCTGCTGGGTGCGCGGGCGGGCCATGCCGACCTGCTGGCCTTCGACATGGGCGGCACCACGGCCAAGGCCTGCTTGATCGAGGATGGACGCGCGCAGGTCGCACCGATGCTGGAAGCCGGGCGGGAGCACCGGTTCAAGAAAGGCTCGGGCCTGCCGATCAAGGCGGCGACGGTGGACATGATCGAGATCGGCGCCGGCGGCGGTTCCATCGCAGCGATTGACGAGGTGGGCCTGCTGCGGGTCGGGCCGCACTCGGCGGGCGCATCGCCCGGCCCTGCCTGCTACGGGCGCGGCGGGCGGCAGCCGACGGTCACGGACGCGAACTTGGTGCTCGGCTACTACGACCCCGGCTTCTTCCTGGGCGGCACCATGGCGCGGGTCCTTGCCGCGGCCCGGGACGCCATCCAGACCGTCGCGGCGCCGCTGGGCCTTTCGGTCGAGCAGGCGGCGTGGGGAATCCACAAGGTGGTGGTCGAGGGCATGGCCGATGCCGCCCGGGTGTACCTGGTGGAGCGCGGCAAGGACCCGCGCCGCTACGCGATGGTCGGCTTCGGCGGCGCCGGCCCGGCCCACGCGGCGGAGGTCGCCCGCGCCTTGGGCATGGCGGAGCTGGTGGTGCCACCGGCCTCCGGCGCGGCGTCCGCACTGGGATTCCTGGTGGCACCACTTTCGGCCAGCCGGGTGCGCTCGGTGCCGGTCCGGCTGGACGCCGATGCCGACCTGGACGGCGTGGAGGCCGTGCTGCAAACGTTGGAGGACGGCGCGCGAGCCGAGCTTGCCGCGGGCGGCGTCGCGGATGGCGTGCAGGTGGAGCGCACGGCGGACATGCGCCTCGCCGGGCAGATGCATGAGATCGGCGTGCCCTTGCCGCCGCCGGGCGCAATCACGCGGGCCGCGGTGGCCAACGCCTTCGAGGCCGCCTACACCGCCCGCTACGCCGCCCTGCAATCGGACGCCGTGATCGAGGCCGTCAGCTTCCGCGTGACCGCGACCGGCCCCACACCCACCCTTGCGCTCGACAGCGGCCCCCCGTCCGCCGGGCCGGCGCGGAAAGGCGAGCGGCCGGCCTGGTTCGGCGCGGGTTTCCAGCCGACGCCGGTGCATGACCGCTACGCCCTCTCGCTCGGCGCGGAAATCGCCGGGCCGGCCATCGTCGAGGAGCGGGAAGCGACCACGGTGATCGGCCCCGGCGACACGTTGACCGTGGATGCCGCCGGCAACCTCCGCGTGGCGCTCGGTGCCGCCAGCGCCATCGCCCTCGTGCAGCCCGGCATGTCGCCCGCCGCTGCCCGGGCCGCCATCGAAAGCGACCCCATCGCGCTGGAGCTGATGTGGAGCCGCCTCACCACGGTGGTGGACGAGATGTGGCTGACGATCATCCGCACCGCCTTCTCGCTGATCATCGCGGAATCGCAGGACTTCGCCTGCGAGCTGCTCGACCCCCAAGGCGAAACGCTGGCGCATTCGCCCCGGGCGATGCCGGTGTTCAACCTGACGCTGCCCCGCGCGGTGAAGGCGCTGCTGGCGCGCTTTCCCGCCGACACGCTGCAGCCCGGCGACATGCTGGTGACGAACGACCCGTGGCTCTGCGCCGGGCACCTGTTCGACATCGCGGTGGTAGCGCCGGTGTTCCGTGAGGGGCGCGTCGTGGCGCTGGTCGGCACGGTCGGCCACGTCGCCGACATCGGCGGCACGCGCGACAGCCTGCGGGCGCGGGAGATCTTCGAGGAAGGCTTGCAGATCCCGCCGATGAAGCTCGCCCGCGCCGGGGTGGACAATGAGGATTTGTTCACCCTGATCGGCGAGAACGTGCGCAACCCCGGCCAGGTGATCGGCGACATCCAGGCCTTCATGTCGGCCAACCGGATCGGCGCGCAGCGGCTGCTGGCGTTCATGGACGAGTACGGGCTGGCCGACCTTTCGGCGCTCGCCGCCATCGTGCAGGACCGGGCGGAAGCGGCGATGCGCGCCGCCATCCGCGCCCTGCCGGACGGCACCTATGCCAGCAGCGTCCGGTTCAGCCCGGTGGACGCGGAGCTGACCGTGCCGCTCCGCCTGACCGTCGCGGGCGACACGATCGACCTCGATTTCGAGGGCGCGCCGCCGCAACTGGCGCAGGGCGGCGTCAACTCGACCCTGAACTACACGGCGGCGCACGCGACGTATCCGCTGAAATGCATGTTGACGCCCGGGGTGCGCGGCAATGCCGGGTGCTACCGGCCGTTCACCGTGCGTGCGCCGGAAGGGTCGATCCTGAACTGCGCCCGGCCCGCGGCGGTCGCGGCGCGCACCCGCACCGGCTGGTACCTGGGGCCGGCGGTGTTCCGGGCGCTGGCCGGCGCGGCGCCAGGGCTGGTGCAGTCGCCGACGGGCTTGCCGGTCGCTGTCAACGTGTCTGGGCGCGACGCAGGCGGAACGCTCTATGCCGACCACCTGTTCATGGGCGGCGGCCAGGGCGCCAGCCAGGGCACGGACGGCAAGTCCGGGCTGCTGTATCCGACCTCCGCCGCCAACACGGCCGTCGAGGTGTTCGAGGCGCGGGTGCCCGTGCTCGTGGTCGAAAAGGTGTTCCTGCCCGACAGCGGGGGCGCCGGACGGCGGCGCGGCGGCCTAGGTCAGCGCGTCCGCTTCCGCAAGCTGCGGGACGACGGGCTGCCGACGCTCGCCGCCCTGTTCCCGGAAGGCGCCAAGGCCGTGCTGCCTGGCCTCGCCGGCGGCCAGCCCGGCGCGCGGGCGTTTGCCGGCGTCCGTGCGCCCGACGGCACCTTGCTGCGCGATTGCGGCGCGGGCGAGTTGGTGACGCTGACCCGCACGGACGAGGTGGCAGAGATTGTCTTTGCCGGCGGCGCGGGCTACGGCGATCCCGGGGCGCGGGAGGAGGCGGCGCTGGCGGCGGACGTGCGCGACGGCCGCGTGACCGCCGCCGCGGCGCGGGACGCGTATGGCATCGCCCTTGCACATCCCCTGCCCGACGCCGCGGAGTAGCCGCATTGGACACGGTCCCCACCCTCGCCACGCCAGCCCAAGGCGCCACGCGCCACCCGACCATCTTCGAGCCGGCGACCCTGATCCTGCTGACAGTGCTGTGCATCGTCGGTGCCGTGATCGGGATGCAGTTGCTGGTGACACTGGGGGTGACGGCCAACACCTCCATCGTCGGCGCGCTGGTCGCGATGGGGCTGGCGCGGGTGCGGCTGCCCGGCTTCGCCCGCTTCCGCTCGATCCATGTGCAGAACCTGGCGCAGAGCGCGATCTCCGCCGCCACGTTCGGCGCCGGCAACAGCCTGCTGCTGCCCATCGGCATCCCGTTCCTGCTCGGCCGCGGCGACTTGGTGCTGCCACTGCTGGGCGGGGTCGCGCTGGCGATGCTGGTGGACGCGACCATGCTGTACCGGCTGTTCGGCTCCCGCGCCTTCCCGGCGGAGGGCGCGTGGCCGCCAGGCGTCGCCGCCGCCGAGGCCATCCTGGCCGGGGATCAGGGCGGGCGGCGCATGGTGCTGCTCGGCGCGGGCGTGGCGGCCGGGGTCGCCGGCACCGGCTTCCTG